>SKZP01000050.1 GCA_007127275.1 Planctomycetota bacterium | reverse complement strand
GCAGGGCTGGCGCCTTGCGCTCCCTTTTCGTCGACAATACTCGCTGGCGTTCGGACGAAAGTCCCCGCGCCGAAGTGGCGCACGAACGCCGGAACCCCACGCGGGAATTCTGGATGGCATCACTTGCCGAGGCAGAAGGTGGAAAAGATTCGCGTGAGCAGGGCCTCATTTGCGACGCCGCTGACGGGATCTTCGCCGAGCAGGTGTGCGAGTTCCCGTTCTGCGCTTGCCATTTCGTGGCTTGCGAGTTCCATGGTTTCGGCGTGCTGGGCGAGCGGCAACGCTTGTTCGAGGTGGTGTGCCGCCGCTTCAAGGTGAGCCGCTTGTCGGGCGTTGGCGAGTACGCCGTGGCCGCCGTGCTCGGCGTTTCCGTGTGCCGCGGCGGCGAGGGCCTCGGCTACGGTGCGGCCGAATGCGGCGAGGCTGGATTCGTCGCGTACCGACGTGGAGACACTTGCAACACCGCCGTACCGGGCCGCGTACTCCTCGAGTGACCACGACGCCGGCAGGTCGGATTTCGTGCGGTTGAGGAGCCACTCGCTGCCGCACATGTCCTGAAGTGTGACAGGGATCACCGGCGGCGCCACGTCGGCCGGCCAGCACCACACGAGCACATCCGCGCCCCGCACCATCTCGAGCGAAAGGTCCTCCGCCGCCGCATCCAACGCGTGCGCCGTTGCCGTCCGTTCGCTGTCAAGTTTGTCGGCAGGGAGGGGCGGCTCGGCCGCTTCCCCTGCGGCGTCGTGGCCCTGCGTGGCTCGGCGCAGCCCGGCAGTATCCCACAGGCGCACCCGCGGCCCTTGCGGCAGTGTGACCTCGTGACTTACGGCGTCGCGGGTCGTGCCCGGTATGCGTGTCACAATGCTTCGCCGCCCGCCAGCGAGCGCGTTGAGCAGCGACGACTTTCCCGCGTTTGCCGGCCCCAGCAGGACAACCTCCGGCGCCTCTCCACGCTCTGCGGCCGTGGCTCGTCGGTGCTTCGAACGCGCGAGAATTTCCTCGCATACCTCGCTCAATTCTCGCTGGAGCCGCGGGGGGTCGGCAACGTGCCAGAAGTCCTCGTCCTCGGAAAAGTCGAGCGCCAACTCGGCTCGCGCCATCAAGGTCCCCAGACGCTCGCGCCACGTCGCCGCCAGTGCCGCGAGGCTGTGTGCGGGTGCGCCGGGTACATTTTCGCCGCGTCCGGCGGTGAGATTCGCGAGTTCGCGCACCGCCGCCTCAGGCTCACGGGCGCCAATCACCTCGGAAACGGCCTCCGCCTGCGTCAGGTCGAGCTTTCCATTGAGCAGCGCCCGCAGCGTAAACTCGCCCGGCTCGGCGTACCTGACCGCCGGCCCTGCCACCTCCGGCGTATACCGTAGCAACTCGGCAAGCAGCGCGGCGAGCAGCACCGGCGAGCCGGGCAGGTGCAACTCGACGACGTCGTCGCCGCTGTAGGAGTGCGGCGCCGCAAAGGCGAGCACGAGCGCCGGCACCGGCGGCCACTCCGGCAAGGCCAGCGCGACCCCTTCGTAAGCGCCGCGTCGCCGCTCAATCAGTGCGTGCGGCACCGGCTGCCCTTGCGGCGTCGACGACTCTGAATCCACCGGCTCCACCACGAGCGCGGCCACACGGGCAAACGCCTGCGGTCCCGCCACCCGCAGCACGCCACGGGGTGCCGGCCCCGGCGCCGAAGAAACCGCCACAATGGTATCTTGCGGGCTCATGCTCCTCCATAGGTGTCAATGCACAGAGGATGCGAGGGAAGGTGCGTGGCGGAACACTGCCGCCGGATGACCAACCCCCTTTTTGCTGAACTTCGTGCCGCCCGAAGCGGCTACTATTCTTAGCGAACGTGAGCATGTTCGGGTACCCCTTTTCGGCGCCCCCGCTGCACTGTTTGAAGGAAGAATGATGCGTAATCCCGGGATACATTCAGTTGGAGGACGCATATTCGGCGCTGCGTTGCTTGGCGCATGCGCGCTTGTGATTGTACTGCCGAAGGCGGTGGGCGAGGCGCAGCCGTCGCCGGCCTACGGCCGTGTCGAGCTAAGCCAGCCGTATGCCGAGTTCGAGGGCAGCGGCGTTGCGACGTTGGTGGCCGGTAACCAGTTCAACGGGGCACTACAGGTGGAGTTGCCGTTCGCCTTTCCCTACTTCGGCCGGGAGTACCGCCACGCGTGGCTCTCCACCAATGGCAGCGTGCTGTTTCTCGACCATCAGTTGGAGAGCAACGTCGTCGCCTCACTCGAGGCACCGGCTGTAGAAGACCACCTGCGCGGGGCCATCCACGCCGTACGAGGCGACCTTGTCGCCGGGCCGTACCGGGAGCGAGCCTTTACCGCGCACGTTACCGACGGCGGTAGCCGGGTCGTCTTTCAGTGGCGGGGAGTTGCCTTCGCACAAGGGGAGCGGTTGACCGAGCTCAATTTCCAGGTGCACCTCTACCCATCCGGGCGCATTCGCCTGTGGTACGGCCCGGAGTGGGAGATTTTCGCCGACAGCGCTCCGTTCGTCTCTGGCATTGTCAGCCCCGACGGGACGCTTTCGGTGCCCGGCTTCGGGGACACGTTGGTCCAGCAGTTGACGCGACCAGCGAGCGGCCGCGTGGTGGAGCTTGTTCCCGACGCCGTGCCGCCGCAGCCGAACGCGCTCAACCTGGTCTCGACGGCGAACAGTGCCGAGGAGGTTGCGCTTGCCGAGGGAGAGAGCGACGTAGTCGTCGCGAGTTTCGAGCTGCACGCCTTCGACGGTGGTGGGAGCTTCGACGAGGTCGACGTCAGGCATCCGCCGTTTCCTTCCGGATCCGCAGTGACGCTTTCGCTTGTCGCCGACGAGGGAGAGGTCGGCGTCTACGAACCCGGCACGGATACGGTGCTCGCCAGTGAGAGTGTTGCCGCCGGTGCGTTCTCGACCAAACTCGAGTTCGCCCCGCAACAAGTCGGCGGTGCGACGCCGGTGCGCCGTTACTTGCTCCTGGCGACGGTGGCGTCGTTGCCGTTCGAGGTCATTGGTTCGTTGCGGATTCGCGCAAGCGAGGGGGATGTCGACGCGACCGTCCCGGTCTACGGGGGGGTGCACACGCCGGAACGGCATTTCAGCCCGGGGCCATTGGTCACCGCGTTTCACTCGACGTTGCCGGCGCGCCGGGTCGCCCGAGCCGGGGACCGCGATGTGTTGCTCGCAAGCATTCAGTTGCGCCGCCACGACACGTTGGGTCCGGCAGTGCTTGAGGCGCTGCACGCCGAATTGCTCTTTGCGGGGATGAGTGACGACGACTTGGATCAAGTGAATCTTTTGCTGGACGTTGACGCTACCGGCACGCTCGAACCACACGACGCGTTGCTCGGCTCCGGCACCGTCAGCGGAACAAGCGTCTCCTTCACCGGCTTGAATCATCCCGTACCGCCTTCCTCGGAGGACGGGCTCGCGCTGTTGCTTACCGCGGACATTTCAAGCAGCTTCGCGGCGACGGGCTTCGTCGGCTTCGACCAAAGCGCGAGCACGTGGGGCTACTCCGACACTTCCACCGTGACTCATGTGCTCGGCCAGCCCACCTCGGTGCGCGTACTTGGCAGTAATCCCCGGATCCTCGTGCAACGCAACGAGCCGCATGCGGTCACTCACTTGCCCGTGCAGCCCGGTGACAGCAACGTCCCTGCCATGAGCTTCACCATGCAGACCTCGCTGGGCTCGACACAGCTTCAAGAAATCCGCTTCGTCGGCAACACCTCGGGGGTGCAGGCGGCGCGCCTTTACTACGACAACGGCCAGCACCAGGGACGCTGGGATTTCGCGGATACGCTAATTAACAACGGTACGGTCGACACCAACGCGCTCGTGTTTGCGGACCTGCAGAACGTCACCCTCGACGACGCCCCGCGACCGTTCCTGCTGGTCATTGATCTCAGCCCCGCGGTAGCCTCGGGAACGCGACAGTTTACGCTCTCCGCTGCGGACGTCACTGCGCCGGTAAGCGTTTCGCTCGACAGCACTTCGGCGGGGGCGCCCCCCATTCTCGAGGGGGTCGAGCTCGCCGTCGGCGACGGCAGTGCACAGCCTGGCGTAGACGTGGCGGTTAGCTTTTCGCGTGACGTGGTGGACTTCGGTGGGGAGCAGATTGTCCCGTTCGCCACGGTCAGTGTGCTGCCGCGCGCCGGCGGGGGGGAAGCGCCGAGCGTGGTGTTCAGCCTCGTCGACAGCCGTGGCGGCGTTACCGACAACGTGATGACGCTGATCCCGCACCTCGACGCCACGGCCTCCGGACTGCTGGAAGAGGGTGACCCCGACTTGATCGGGCGTTCCGCACCGCTAAACGTCCTCACTACCGTGCCGCTAAGTCAGGGTGTGACGCCCACGGTGACCTCGCAAACCCGCGTCTATTTGATCGGCATTCGCCGTGAATTTGCCGCCACGGGGACGAGCCGCATTGTCTTTCGCGGCGTCACCGGTGGCACCAATCCGCAAATCATTGGCTGGCCGAGTTCCCAGCGCGTTGAGATTGGTGTGGGTGACGAGCCGATTGTGCAGCCGGGTAGTGGCGGCGGGGGATGCGCGACTTTGCCGGGACGTACTTCGTTGGAGGCGTTCTTGCCGCTGATGTTGTTGGTGGTGTGGATGCTCGCATGGCGACGTCGCGCAAAACTCACCGGCATCCAGACCGAGTAAGTGTCCGGATCTTCGGGGCGTGACTTAGGAGCTGACAGGAAATCAGTTCCGAACGTTGAGCGTGGCGAGCGAAGAGTGTGCGAGGCGGAAAAAGGTGAGCATCGCAGGCATGACGAGTCACAACGAGCCGCGCGACCGACGACAACGGAGCAGAGCCGAGCGCAGGTGCTCAACTTCGGAAGCAGGGTACTGACAGCTCCCGAGGCGCGAGGTGTTGCAGAGCGCCTCCCCCGTTTCGAGATACGGGACGCTTCCAATCTTCCAGCGCCACATCCTCAAAACCAACAGCCGCGACGTCACACGTGCTCGCATCCTCGCTCGGCACTGCCTCCCGGCTAAACACGTGACTTGCATGCAGATCCGGGTACGTAAGTCACGGCCCACCGCGACGAAGTCGGTGGGTGTGGGCGGAAACCGGGCTGCGGCAATTCGGGCTGCGGCACGCCTTTCTAACGAAACTTGCACGCGCATTCGCCCCTGTATTGGACAAGCTGTTATCCCAACTGGTCGCGAACCGTTTGAGCAATGTGTTCTTCCGGGGCGAGACGGCCGGGACCCTTGTGACCACAGGCGAGCCAGCCTTCACCGGGCTCAATGATGGTGTAGCCGAAGCGGCGCAGCTTCTTGACGTTGTCCGCAACAATGGGGTTCGTATACATCTTCGTATTCATTGCCGGCGCGAGGATCACGGGGCAATCCACCGAAAGGGCGACGGTGCTTAGCGCGTCGTCAGCAATGCCGTGGGCCACCTTGCCAATAATGTTTGCCGTGGCCGGCGCAATCAACATGGCGCGAGCGACGTCTTGAATGTCAATGTGCACCGGATTGCCGTGCTCGCTCCCCTCCCAAAGGTCGGTCAGCACCGGATGGCCGGTGAGGTTCGCGAATGTTGTCGGGCCGACGAGTTTCGTCGCGT
>SKZP01000070.1 GCA_007127275.1 Planctomycetota bacterium | reverse complement strand
TGGGGATGAACGAGAGCGCCGTCGAGGGCCGCATGCCGCTGATACGCAGCATGGCCGAGCGCGCCGCCGAGCGGCTCGAGGAGACGGTCACGAAACCGGCCGTGCGCCTGCGGCTGCGCCCCGCCATCCCGGACACTCGCGTCCACCCGCTTGCCCACGAAGGGTGGCGCGTGGAAGACACCTTCCTGCCGCCCATCCATTGAGTCGCCCTACGTGGGGGCGGCCAGTTCGTGGCGCGTAAGCTTCGGGGCGCGGGCGTCCCGGGGGGTGCTCTCCCGCAGTTCTGACGAAAAGGCGAGCAGGGGACGAGAGTTCCGCGGTTCGGCGCGCGGTGAAACGAATTGGACTCGGGGGACTTTCGTCGCCGGCTCGCCTTCGGAACGGTTTCTCATGCGCTGCAGGTCGGTGCATACAAAGCTCGCCGCGGGTCCCTAACGGGTTCGTTGCGCACGGGAACTGCATCCGGCGGCACACTTGGCGGTTGAACCGTGGCGGCGGGAATGGCATCGTCGGGACCACGTGCGCAATGCCTGTGTTCGAAATGCTTGCCTGCCCGAGGACTCGCCATGGCTAACAAGGTCTTTTCCGATGCGACGGCCGCTCTTGATGGGTTGCTGCACGACGGTATGACAATTCTCGCTGGCGGTTTCGGCCTTTGCGGCATTCCCGAGCATTGCATTGCCGCGATCCGCGACGCCGGCGTCAAGGATCTGACCGTGATCTCCAACAACTGCGGCGTCGACGACTTCGGCCTCGGGCTGCTCTTGCAAACGCGGCAGATCAAGAAAATGGTCTCGAGCTACGTCGGCGAAAACAAAGAGTTCGAGCGACAGTACATCAACGGGGAGTTGGAACTCGAGTTCAACCCGCAAGGCACGCTTGCCGAGCGCATCCGCGCTGGCGGCGCTGGGATCCCCGCTTTCTTCACACGCACCGGCTACGGCACGGTGATCTCCGAGGGCAGCGAGGAACTGAAGTTGCCGAAGAAGGAGACGCGCGAGTTCGACGGGCAGCACTACGTAATGGAGCGGGCAATTACCGCCGAGCTTGCCATTGTCAAGGCGCAAGTCGCCGACACCGCGGGCAACCTGATCTTTCGCAAGACCGCACGCAACTTCAACGCGATGATGGCCATGGCCGGCAAGGTCACCATTGCCGAAGTGGAAGAGATCGTCGAGCCGGGGGCATTCGACGGCGATGCGGTGCACACCCCTGGCATCTTCGTGCAACGCATCTTCAAGGGCACGAACTTCGAGAAGCGTATTGAGCGCCGCACCACGCGCAGCGCGTAGTGCGAGCTACGCATGCAGGGAGATGCAGCGCGTTCCGCGGCGAGCGCAGGGCGTTGGCGTTGCGAGGCGAATTGCTTCGTAACGTGACTCGCCTCGCAATGCTTGCGGCTTACGCTCTGCGCTTGCCTCGTTCAGTGCTTGCCGCAACACGCTTCCCCTGTCGGTCAGCGTGCGCGACTTGGGGCGGTGCCTGGTGTGTACTGCGGGCACGTCATTTCGGCAAAGAGTGCGGTGAGGTGCTCGACCGGCGTTAGTTCGCGACCGAAGCGCTTCGCCAACGGCGAGTCGAAGGTGTGGAAGTCCGAGCCGCCGCTTTGCAAGGTTAGGCCGACCTCGGCGGCGAGCGCGGCAATGCGTTCGCGCTGCGCGGGCTTTTGCTTCGGGTGGTTGACCTCCACGCCGGCGGCGCCGGCTCCTGCGGCCTCGCGGATGGCCTTGTCCCAGCGCTCCTTATAAAGGCCGGGGTGCGCGAGGATGGGCACCCCGCCCGCTTCGCGGATCATCTCAATGGCCTCGTCCCCCGGATACCGCGGATACGGAATGTAGGCCGCCCCGGAATTGCCGATGTAGCGCCCGAAGGCCTCGCCGGCGCTCTGGCAATCCCCGGAGTGCAACAACGCGGCGACTAGGTGCATCCGGCACGCCGAGGCCCCCAGGGAGCCCGGCGGCAAGTCCTCGTTGATGCGCGGTCGCTCAGCGAGCTTTGCGCGCAGGCTCTCGCGGCCCTCCTCGCCGAGGCGGCGGAAACAGCCCAGTTCGACGAGTTTGTCAAACATCCCCGCCATGCGTTCGCTGCGGCGCCGTATCAGGTTGCCCACGGTGCGGCGCAGTCGCGGATGGGCAAGGTCGACCCCCAAACCGAGGATGTGCACCTCGCCGCCGGCCAGATACGTCGAAACCTCAATGCCGGGCACCACGGTCAGGCCGGACGGAATGGCCTCGGCGTCGAGCGCGTCGTATGCGGCGACGGTGTCGTGGTCGCAAATGGCCAGATGGGTCAGCCCACGGTTGCGCGCCGAGCGGCAGAGTTGCGCCGGGCTCAAGGCACCGTCGGAGCAATGGGTGTGCGCATGCAGGTCGGCCCGCATGTGATGATTCACGCGCCACTCCTTTTTTGTATGCGGTACGGCTCGGGCAAGCGAGCAGCGTGAGTCGTCCGGCAGTGGTGGCTGCGTGACGCCGTCCCAAGCGACAAGTTGGGGGCGCGCCAACGCGCGGCATCACCGTGCCTTGCTCGCCTCGTTAACAAGTTCCTCGTCCTGTGATTCAAAGTTCCTCGTAGGTTGATGCGAACCGCTCCCCGGCTGTTTAGAATGGGCATGCCTCGCGTTGCGGAGTGCCCGTCGAGGGAACACAGGGCTTCCGGCTAACGTGCTTCGCTCGACTCATCACCAGAGGCCTTGCGGATTTCGCGCGACAGTCCGGGGTCTCGGCGTGAGCGCATGATCCCTACTCGGCCTCTTCGACGTCGCCGTCGTCGGGCGTAGGCTCCGCCTCTGCCCGTTCCCCCACGGGGGACTCGACGAATTCGTATGCCAGTTGGAGCAGCTCGGCGAAACGGCCGCGCACCGCGGTGTGGTTGCCCGGAAACCAGTGAACGGTCGGCTTGCCGTGGATGGCCTCGATCAATGCCTCGGTGCAGGCGGGCGGGATCACTTCATCCTCCTTGGTGTTGAACATCAGGACCCGCGAGCCGTCAATGCGGTGGGCAAAGGTGCACGGATCCACGGGCCGAACGCGCTCGCGCAGATCCTCCTCGGTCAGCCCCTCCTCCCGCACCTGCTCGAGCAACCATTGCGTCTCGTTCGAGCCGTTGAAGATCACCCGGGCAATGTCGCCGCCGGCCAGCACGAACACGTAGCGCGAAAAGCCGGGGTCAATGCCGGCCGAGAGGCTACCGACGAGGCCGCCGAGCGAAATACCCATCAGCGAGATCTCGCTGTCGTCGACGTACTCCTGCGCACGAAGCCAGTCCCGCAGGCGGTGCACGTCCCAGACCGCCTGGGCAACCTTCGGAAAGTCGGAGCCGATCAAGGCCCGCATCATCTCCCGCTCGTCGGGTCGCCCGTCGGCGCCGCGCGGCCCGTAGTGCGGAAAGTAGAGCAACGCGGCGACGTAGCCGCGCATGGCGAAGAAGTTCGCCACGAGGCGCTCGGCCCGCTGGTCGTCCTCGAGGTGGTGCAGCAGCACGACGGCCGGCAATTGCCCCGGCGCGCCGTCGCCGTCGACTTCTTCTGAGCCGTCTTGCTCACTGTCGTTTGCCGCATTACCGCCGTTGTTAGGCACGGCCGCGTCGGCGGGCCGGTAAATTGCGGCGTGCACGGTACGGTTCGCCTCGGTGCCGTAGGCGACGGCCGAGGGAAAGGTCAACGCACCCGTTTGCACGCGACCGCCGCGGTTCTCGTTCCACTCGAGCTGCCACTCAAAGGGGCCGCCGTTGCCGCACTCGTCCTCGGTTTCGTCGCGGTTAATGCTCGACGGGGCCTCGGCGTAGCGCTGCCAAAGCTCACCGAGCTCCTCCCGTTCCGGCTTGCCGCCGCGGAGTGGCGTGACCGGCGCGAGACCACGCTCGAGAAGTTGCGCCGGTTCGGCACGTTCGTCGTTTCCGTCCTCGGCCGGCGCCGCGTCGTCGGTATTCTGCTTTGCCCCGGGTTGCCCCGAAAGGAGGCGTGCGTCGACGGCGGGGCTCGGCGCAAGCGCAATCAGCGCCAATACCACAGCAACGAGCAGCGCACGGGGTTCAGAAAGCCGTGCAGCCGAGCGCCGTGGCGCAATCCGCCGTGTCCGTTCGAATGAGCACGAGGCCCTTTGCATCTCCGACATTACCTGCCTCCCATGGAAACAAACGACGCCAGGCGCAGAAACCGCAAGGCACCCGAGCCTCGGCGGCCGGCCAAGGTATCATACGCAACCGCCACCCCCGGTTCCACCGGCCCGTTACCCCTTTGCCCGTGCATCTCGAAACTGCGAAACGGTCATTGATCCAAACCACAGGCTTCGCCCATGGGTCACACCCGCTACGGGCGTTTCGACCGACGGGCGAAGCCCGTAAGCTTGGCCGCAACGTATTCCGAAATCCAAGGCGTGTTGCCACGCGATTGGCTTGTTTCGCTCTAAACCGCTCGCGGAGAGAGATACGCATTCCAGGTAGGTCGCAGCGGTTTCATACGTTACGCGAAGGTCCAGGGGCCGTGGCTGCTTTGCGCGCGGATGGTTTTGTCGAGGTGAGCCAGTGCGTCCGCTGCCGGGGCAGGTAGGTCGTGGTTTGACGGCGGCTGCGGGGCGGTTTTGGCGGCGAGGACCTCGACGCAAGCGCGTGCACTCTCGGCGAGCGCGGTGAGGTCGTAGCCGCCTTCGAGAACCAGCACGAGCCGGCCCTCGCACAACTCCTCGGCAAGGCGGCGCGCCGTGGCCGCAAAGCGGGCGAAGCCTTGCGTGGTAATCCGTTGCTGCGCCAGCGGGTCGCGTTCGTGGGCGTCGAAGCCGGCGGAGACGAGCAACAACTGCGGCGCGAACTGCCGCGCCACCGGCTCGACGACACGCTCGAACGCAGCGAGGTACTCCGCGTCGCCACAGCCCGGCGGCAGCGGTATGTTCACCGTGTAGCCGACGCCCTCGCCGCGGCCCACGTCCTCGGCGCGCCCGGTGCCGGGGTAGAGCGGGAACTGGTGCAAATCAACGAACAGGATGTCGCGGCGCTCCGCACAAAGGTCCTCGGTGCCGTTGCCGTGATGGACGTCCCAGTCGAGCACCATCACCCGCTCGAGCCCGTGCGTGCGGATGGCATGGTCCGCGGCCAGCGCGACGTTGCCGAAGAGGCAAAAACCCATCGCCCGGGCGCGCTCCGCATGGTGCCCCGGCGGCCGCGGAAACACGAAGGCGCTGCGCACCGCACCGGCCAGCACGTCGTCTACCGCCTGCAAGCACGCCCCAACGGCAAGATAGGCGCAGTCGACGCTGTGCTCGTTCACCGAAGTATCCGCATCCAGCGGCAACCGCATGCCCCGCAAGTCACGCACCTCGGCCACATACGCCGCATCATGCACCCGCTCCGGCACCGCCTCCGCCGCCGGCTCGATCCGCTGCGCCCACGCACTGCCCGCCACCGGCTCGCGGTTAAGCGCCTCGACAATCGCCGTCAGCCGCGCGGGGCGCTCCGGATGCTGCGGCCCCATCTCATGGAGTTGCATCCGCTCGTCAGTATACAGGCGCGTGCGTTCATTCATGCCGGTGCCCTCTCCTTCGAAAGGTGGATTCCCTCAAGCCCGCGGGCTTCGCCCGTGG
>SKZP01000413.1 GCA_007127275.1 Planctomycetota bacterium | reverse complement strand
TGCCGAGCGCGGCCAGAGGTAGTCAATGGCCCGCTCCAGCGTCGCCACCATGCTCGGCACCACCTTGCCGAGCATGCGGTGCTCGACGTGACTGATCAGGTCCGGGCGCAGATGCGTGATGGCCGGGCGGCCGCCGACCTGAATGCGTTTGTCGACGAGGCTGCTGCGCATCGCCTCCATCTCGTCGAGGGTGCGCCGTGGCGCTTCCTGCAAGACGCGCAGGTAGTCGACGACGAACGCCGGTGCGCTGTGCGCCGTGCCGCTCGCATGTTCGACAAGCGGCACCGGGCAAACCCTCCCCGAGGGCGTCGGTAAAATCGCGGTGGCCCTGCTGTTTCCGCTGCTTGCGTTCACGCTGGGGTCCGCGGGCGTGGCGCTTCGCGTCTGGGGAAGCCGTTCGAGCGTTGCGGCGCCGGCGCCGATGTTGACGGTTTCGTCGTCCTCGGGAGGATGGAACGTCTCCGCCTCGACATTCAGCGGCAGGGTAGAGAGTGCCGATTCACTGTCGTTCGACCCGGGAAAATCTTGGTCGTCAGGGGCAGGCATACGCATCCGGGAGGGAAGAAGAAGGAATGCTTTCGTACTGCCGACTGGCAGCACACGATACCTCGCAGTTTTGGTGGCGGCAAGCGATCTTGCGGGATCGCGGCTCGCGTTTGCTCGAAATTTGCTTCCTGCGCTCGCTGTGTTCATCATTGGTCGAGCGCCAACATACTGTAAAGTCGGCCACGGTCCAAATGACCGAGAGGCGCGCTACCAACGAAAACCGTCGTCGCTAGCCCTGCCATCCCGAAATCCCTCTTTGGCGCATTGGGCACGTTCGCTTCTTTTTGTGTCTCGGAGCCCCTGCCCGCTTGACGTCACGTCGCCGTCGCACGCGAAACGGCCGGCTCGGCAGGCTCTCGGCGCACGCGTGCGCCCTCCCCTCGACCCCTGTTGCATGATACGCATGACATCCCACGCGTCGCTCGGCTCGGAACACATCTGGCATATGGCTCGGCGTGAGCGAGGCGCTACAATGTCGAAGCGTGGCCGACTTGGTTCGAGGTACCCGTAACGTGCCCTTTTTCCCTGTAGGTGGGCGGATCTCCTTGAGGAGGGGGCGGACATGATGGCTCGTACTCGCGCATTCGCATTCTGCATGGCGGTCGCGCTGCTTTCGGCGGGATTGTTGGTGCCGCCGGCCGTGGCACAGGAAGGGGGCGACGGCGGCGCCGGCGCCGAGGCGCGCACGCCGTTCGACCGCACGTTGCGCGTTCAGGTGCAACTGCCTCCGCGCCTTTATGCGGGGGTTGCCCAGCCGTTGCATTGTGCCGTCGAGGGCAGCCGCGGACGAACGGTGGCGCTCAGTGGCTCGGTGCGGCGGGCCGGGCAGCGACGCGCCGAGCGGCAACCACTTTTCGAGCCGTTCGAGCTCTCCGTCGACCGAGTGGCGCTGCCGCGGGTGGAGCTTGCCGCGGACCTCGTCGGCGAGGTGGTGCTCGAGATTGAAGCGCGTACTGGCGACGGCATACAGCGCATGGAGTTGCGCGAGACCGTTTACGCGCCGCCGCTGGCTACCTCCATTGTCACCGACAAGCCGCTGTACCAGCCCGGCCAGACCGTGCACATTCGCAGTCTGAGCTTCGACCCGTTGAGCATGGAGGCCGCCGCCGAGCGCGAGGCCACGGTGGAAATCCGCAATCCGCAAGGCATCCTCATCTGGCGCACTCGTGCTCACACCGACGAATACGGCCTGCTCTCGCACACCTTCCGACTCGCGAGCGAAGTGCCCACCGGCGCCTACGAAATCCGCGTGGCGATGCCGCCGAACGAGGAGACGCAGACCTTCTTCGTCCGGGAGTATCAGTTGCCGAAGTACATCATTGATGTCGAGACCAACCAGGGATTCTTCCTTCCCGACGACGAGATGCGCATCTCCGTCCGCGCGACATATGCCTTCGGCGAGCCGGTTCGAAATGCGAAGACCGAGATCCGTCTCGTCGCCTTCGACCCCCAGACGCAACGCGAAAGCGGCCGGCTTGCGACGCTTACCGGGACCACCGACGACGACGGCGAGTGGCGCGCACGCTTCAGCTTGCCCCGGGAAATGGACGAGTACTTCGGCGAGGCGAGCCAGTTTCCGCTCTCGCTGCGCGTCGTGATGACCGACCCCGGCGGGCTCACCGAGATTGCAAGCCCCGTGAAGCGCGTCGCGCGTGAGCCGCTTGCGGTGCAGTTGCTGCCGGAGAACGGGGTGCTCGTGCCCGGGGTGGAGAACCGGGTATTCGTCGCCGTGAGTTATCCGGATGGCGCGCCCGCCCCGTCGACGGTCGAGATTACGCAGCTCAACGAAATGGTTGAAACCGACGAGTTGGGTCTCGGCGAGTTTCGCTTCACGCCCGCGGCGGATCAGCAGGGGGCGGAATTTTTCGAGCAAGAGTGGGAACTGGCGTTGACCGACGAGCTCGGCCACCGGCCGGAGCTCGAGTGGAGCTACGAGCGGCAAGTCGCTGACGGCGGCCCACGGGCCGAGCTACGGCGCGTTCGGCTGCGGGCTCGCGAGGCGCTGCTTGACGCGGATGCGCCGCTCGCGCTCGAGCTCGCCTCGGCCGCTCCGGCGGAGGAGGAAGAAGAGAGGCCGGAACGCACGCTCGGCTACACAGTCGAGGTGCGCAAGCTCGGCACGACCGTGCTGGCACAGGAGATTTCGGCAGAGGACGCACGCGCTGACGACGCATTGGTGATCGAGGTGCCCGAGCGTCTCGTCGGTCAGCTCGACGTCGTCGTGCACGAATTGCGCAGCGCCGGCGAGGACGGCGGGGAAGCGGGCGTGACACTGCATGCGAATGCCGCCGCGGCGAGCGTCTACCGCGCGAGCGCCGACGCGTTGGATGTGCGAATCACGCCGAATGCGGTCGAGTTTCGCCCCGGCGAGGCCGGCCGCATTGAGTTTCGCGCGACGCGCCGCTCGGGGCGCTCCGGTCCCGTCGTGCTCGGCGTGGACATTGTCGACACGGCGTTGTTCGGGCTGATTCCGGAAGAGCGAGAGCGGCTCGACCTCGTTTTGCTGCTTCGGCGAAACCTCTTCGACGACACCTTGCTTGAGCGCTTCACCGACGAGTCCCTTTCCGCCGAGCGGCGCGAGCACTTGTTCCGTGTGCTGGTATCCCGCCACCCGTTGCATGCGGCGGAGCTCACACACCGCGACAGCGCCACCCACGCACAAGAGGTCACGCAGGAGCGCATCCGCAATCTGCGCGGGCTGATCAGCCGGTACCGCTCCTACTTTCATTACCGGGGACAGTACCGCGAGCCACTGACGTGGTTGTTGGACAACGCCGAGCGCACCGGCTTGAGCGAGGACGAACTTTACGACGCCTGGGGCAACCGCATCCTGTTCCTCGAAAGCTACGGCGAGCACAGCTGGGTTCTCGTTTCACCGGGCCCCAGCGGGGAAACGAATCCGGAGAACGAGGACGACCCCGTCAACGACGACAACATCATTGGTTGACCGGCGGTGAACGAGCGTGCTGTGTGTGCGCAACGGAGCGACGGACGTTTCATGCCTTCTGGAGTGAGTCCCCGTGACGTCAGATGGGGCGCGCTGCGCGACGGTCTCGGTGCGGCAACTCATCTGTTTCCGCCGACCCGGATACGTTGCGCTCGACGAGGAGGGAGATCATGCAGCGGGAAAACGAGTTGGAGCGCTTGCTCGAGGAGGCGGAGCTTACGTCGAACGACGAAGCGCGCGTCGCCATCCTCGAACGCGCCGTTCGCGAGGCCGAACATCTCGGTGACCTTGAGGCCGCCTGGGAGGCGCGCTGGAACCTGATGGAGGCGGCGGTCTTCAGCGGCCAGGGAGAGAAGGCGCTCGTCGCGTTTTCCTGGTGTCTCGCACAGTGCGACAAAGGAACCACTTCGCACTCGGAGATGGAGTTGTTCTGGCCGTACAAGTGGATCATCAGCGGTCTCCCCTCGTTTCCGCAGGCTTCCAAGACGCGCATCTTCGACGCTTGGGAGGACATGGCGCGTCGGTTCGAGCGGCACGGCGTCGGCGAGCGGGTGACGTGGATGCTGCGCGCCGAGCTGCTTGCGGACATGGGAGAGCTTGCCGCCTCGGAGGAGCCGTTCGAGCGCTGGGTGCGCACGAAGCGCGACTTTCTGAGCGACTGCCCGCTTTGCGACGAACACGGAGTGAGTGTGCACCGTCTCCGGCTCGGTCAGCGCAACGAGTCCTTGCAGGGCTTTCGTCGCATCATGCGCCGCAACGACTTTTGCCGCCGCGTGCCGCAAGCGACCTACGGATACGTGTTGCGCCCGCTGCTGGAAGAGGGAAAGGGCGACGAGGCCGTTACCTGGCACCGCGTCGGCATACGTGCCTTGGAAACCTCCGCCGACTGCCTCGACACCGCCGCGCAACACATCCGCTTCAAAGTGCTCGCGCAGGACGTCGACGGGGCGACGAAACTGGCCGAGCGCTACTGGCGGTATGCGGAGGAGTCCCGCGAGCTCGACAATGTCTTCGAGTTCTACCTCGCGCTTCGCGCCCTCGTTCGCGACGTCGGCGAGCGGCTCGGCGAAGCACGCATGGCGTTGCGCCCGCCGCAGGCGGTTGCGCTCGAGCCCTGCCGGGGCGCCCACGACGCCAACGCGAAGGACTTCGAAGTTACGGAGGTCGCCGCCTGGTTGGATGCCAAGTTGACCGAGCTTGCGGGCCGTTTCGACGCACGCAACGGCAACGACGCCTTCACGCGCAGACTCGCCGAGGATGTGGAGTTGGACGCGCTCTCGCGCCCGTTGCGGTTGACAACGGAGCCGAAAGGCGGAGGAAGCTGAGCGGCAAAGGCGCGGCTTTGTCACATACTCGGATCTGTGGGCAACGTCATTATGCCGTGGGCCATTGCCGAGCATGCCCCGCGTTTAGGGATCCGGGAAGGCATACCCGTTCTCCTGCGCTCCCCTTCAAGGCCGAGGGCCGTTTTGTATTGATAAAGAAAGGCGCGCGCCCTTTGACGCGAACCGGCGTGGTTGAATGCTGCCTCGCAATGCTTGTGCCTTGCGCACGCCGAAGAATCATGGCCTCGCTTTGGGGCGGCGGTCGCTCTGCTCGACGGGCGAGACGTGCGGCACGCGCCGGGGTCAGCGTGAATATGCTAGGTCGACGCGTTCTCCGTCGAATACGTGGCGGTTGCGCAGCCCGTTCGTTGGCGACTTCGCAGTTGGCACACCCGCTGCACGCCCCGCCTCGTGGCCGTCGTCGCCGGCCTCCAGCGGCTCCTCGGTTTCAAGCATCAACCAAAAATCATCCTTCCACAGGATTTGCGAACGCAACACGCGGGCAAGGTCCGGATTGATGCGGCGCGGCTCCCCCTCGGCGAGGAGCACGGTATCCACTAGGGCTCGACCGTACCTCTCGGCGAGCGAAGCAATCCGGCGAAACGTCTCCTGGGTCTCGTCGCGGGTGATGTGGCAGCGTCTGCCGCCGGACCAGCAGGCGGCCTGGAGCCTGGAGGCGCTGGACGAGCTCATGGAGAAGTTGGTCGCCGCGGGTTGGCTGGTGCCGGTGCGGCCTGGTCGTTTCGGACCGGGGGAGGCGTTGACGCGGGGGCATCGGTTGGGGACGA
>SKZP01000496.1 GCA_007127275.1 Planctomycetota bacterium | reverse complement strand
GGAACGTTGGGTCGCTCGGCATCACCCGTTCACCCAACCCCAGCCCGAGCACCTCGAGTGGATGCAGAGCGAGCCGGGCAAGGTGAAGGCGCGCGCCTACGACCTCGTGCTCAACGGCACGGAAGTCGCCGGCGGCTCCATCCGAATCCACAGTCGCGAGATGCAACGCACCGTCTTCGCCGCACTCGGCATTGACGAGCAGGAAGCCAACGCCCGCTTCGGCCACTTGCTGCGCGCGCTGAGCTTCGGCACCCCGCCGCACGGCGGCATTGCCTTCGGCCTCGACCGCCTCGTGATGATCCTCGCTGGCGAGCAAACCATCCGCGACGTCATCCCCTTCCCCAAGACCCTGCAAGGCAAGGACCTGCTGATGGGTGCCCCCGACTCGGTCGAAGAGAGCCAATTGCGTGAGTTGAGTATCTCGTTTGACTCGGCAGATAATACGGAAAGCGTATGATGCGGTTGTCGACGGGTCCAAAGGGGGTGTCGACTACATTGCTCAGTACGCTGCGTGCTGCGAGGAGTGGGAGCATATGAGCGCATTGCTACACCGAGGGATCAAGGATGTGGCGCTGAACAACGTCAACGTTCCCGACGGTGTGGAAACGCGTGAAACCATTGAGAACCTTTGCATGCGGACGCGGATGACCGCTCCGTATGGAACGTACCTCGAGGCATTCACGACCTTTGCGAAGATGGAAAGGTGCGAGTTGTGGGCGGATGGGTGATCATGCTGTTGAACGACAATCCGACGTAGGAGCAGGTGATGTCGTTAGCCGGAGAGTTTCCGCGTTCTAGGTTGCGGCGGCTGCGCAGTGATGCGTGGGTGCGAGCGCTGGTGCGAGAGACGGTGCTGCGGCCGGCGGACCTTATTTGGCCGGTGTTTGTCGTTGAAGGCAACGACGTGGCGCAGCCCATTGCCTCGCTGCCGGGGCAGTACCGGTACAGCCTAGACCGGCTGGTGCCGGAGCTTGAGCGCGCCGCCGAGCTGGGGATTCCGTTGGTGGCGCTGTTTCCGGTAACGGAGCCGAGCAAGAAAAGCGCCGACGGCCGGGAAGCGACGAACCCAAAGAACCTGGTGTGCCGGGCCATCCGTACCGTCAAGGAGGCGCTTCCGGAGCTTGGCGTGATGGCGGACGTGGCGCTGGATCCCTTTACGACGCACGGCCACGACGGCTTGCTCGACGAGGCCACGGGGGAGGTGCGCAATGACGAAACCGTTGCGGTGCTCGTCGAGCAAGCCCTTGTGCAAGCGCAGGCGGGCTGCGACGTCCTTGGCCCGAGTGACATGATGGACGGCCGGGTACGGGCCATCCGTGTCGCGCTGGAAGCAAAAGGCCACAAACATACGAAGATCATGGCATACAGCGCCAAGTACGCCTCGGCGTTGTACGGCCCCTTCCGCGACGCCGTTGGCTCCCAAGGCAACCTTGCCGGCAAGGGCAAGCACACCTACCAGCAAGATCCCGCCAACCGTGAGGAAGCGTTGCGCGAGGCGGCGCTGGATGTTGCCGAGGGGGCGGACATGATCATGGTTAAGCCGGGCGGCTTCTACCTCGACGTCATCCACGTCCTGAAGCAAGAATTGCGCATGCCGACGTTCGCCTACCACGTCAGCGGCGAGTACGCCATGATCCACGCAGCCGCGCAAAATGGCTGGCTGGACGGCGACGGCGCCATGTACGAGGCGCTGCTTTCCCACAAGCGTGCCGGGGCCGACGGCATCCTCACCTACGCTGCCCGCGACATTGCCGCGACGTTATAATTGAGAAGGCGAGCAGAAGGTGTAAGCCCTCCGAGGCGACCCACGCGAGTCCTTGCTCTGCCTCGCATGGCTTGCCCCCTGTGCTCGACACAGAGGGATGAGAACGTAACGTGGCATTCGGGCTGACGCCCCTCGCTCGCCTTGGTACGAGTGTGACGCGGGTGTGAGCGTTGCTGATTTCGGCAGGAGTATTAACGCAATGACGGATCACAAGCAGCTAACCGAGGCGCAGTGGCGCGAACGGCTAACGCCCGAGCAGTACCGCATCTTACGAGAAGGTGGCACCGAGCCGCCTTTTTGTGGAGTTTTCGTCAAGGAGGCGAGGCCTGGCACATACCACTGTGCCGGTTGCGGCCAAGCGTTGTTCAGTTCCGAAGTAAAGTTCGACTCCGGCAGCGGCTGGCCAAGCTTCTTCGAGGCGCTGGACAGCGGCGCCATTGCTGAGCGCGTCGACGACAGCCTCGGAAGGCGGCGGATTGAAGTGCGCTGCAGCACCTGCGACGGCCACCTCGGCCACGTTTTCGAGGACGCGCCGAACACGCCGACTGGCCGACGTTACTGTATCAACTCCGCCGCGCTGCAGTTGCAGCCAGCGGCGACGGGCAAAGAAGCGTGATTCAAGGTGGTGGACTGCACCTTCGGGTGCCGAACGTTTGGCGAGTATGCTCCGTGCGCTCGGCAAGGCCTTGCGGCCAAACGTTCTGATATTCTGGGGCAAGCCTGGGCGAGTCTTATTCCGTGATGAGCAACCACTCTGCGACAAGTTTGTCTACGTCCCGCTTGGCGGCCACAGGCGCTTGTTGGGCCTTGGCGACGACTCGTTGCAAGCACATTGCCTTCTCGGGCGGTGGCTTGGGCGGAAGCGCGACGGACTTGAGAAGTGACTGCGTGATTTGCGGAAACACGAATTTGCTCGCGGTCACCGGCCGAATCCACCTGGCTTGTGTACCCTCGGCGACCAACAACGCGCAAAGCAACTCGTGGGTGAGCCAATCAGGGGCGTTAGCTGTCAGCCGCAGCGTGTAGACGCTTTGCAAGCAGCGCAGCCCGTGGGTTTCCACGGAGGCGTGTACGTCGCGGCCGGTTTTGGCCACCACGACCGTCGGCGGCGCGAACTGTGCAGCGGGTTTTTTCGCGAGCGTGCGGGGCATCCAATGCGTCGGCTGGGGTTTCGCCAGCGGCACAGCGAGGCTTGCGCCGGTCAGTACAGCTACGAACTCGGCCGGGCACGGCTCGTTGGGCGTAGCGGGAGTCAGGGAGCGTTTGCCGACTTCATCGCCGCGGCGGATGCGTATCACGTCGCCGAGCGAAAGTGCGTGCGGCGCCTTCGCATGGACGGGTCGGCAGCGTGGTGCTGGCGGTAGGGCATCCGTTGTTGCTGGGTTCGCTCGGAACGTCGAAGGCGTTGCAGATGCCGTTGGAGTCGGCGCAGCATGTCGCGTCGCGCCGTCTACCGGTGGCACTGCTTCGGTCGCTTCAGGCACTTCCGGCTGCAGGGGGGCAACGAAACGGTGGTGTGGGGTTCGGCGCAGAGCGGCGAGAGATTGTGTCACTGTGCGCGGCGCCTCGCTTTCGTTCGTCGTGTGTATAACAAATTGCTCGTCGTGCGGCGGTATGTCGTGAGTCGCAGTCGTTGCCGTTAGGGCAATGATTCCCGTTTGCGCGCGTGCAAAACGCAGTCCCAGAGGCCAAACCTCGAGCTCGCAAACTCGCTCGACGAGAAAGCGCCGCAGGCGCACGGATTCGTCGCGCGCCAGCACCGCTTCCGGCAGAAGGAGCCCAAGCCGCGCCCGACCGTCGCGACGCAGCCACCCAGTGAGCGCTGCTTCCGCAAAGAGCCAGCAAAGATCCCACTGGCCGTGTCGCGCCATTTCAAAGGAGCCCTGGTAATGGCGTCGCGTACGTTCCGGAAGAGCGCGCGCAAAAACAAATGGCGGGTTCGTCACCACCGCGTCAAAGGCTGCGGTCGAAACAGTAAAGGACGCGCTTGATCGCCCCGCGCGGGCCGCTGCCGACGCGACGTCGCCGCGCTTCCGTGGATCTGACGGCGCACGGGTGACGGGAGATCCCTGAGTCGTTTCGCGTTTGTACGAGGAGCCGCCTCGAAAACCTCTCGTTTCCGTCTCGCTGCCGAATACTACGTTCTCGCGAGGCAAGGCAGTGTATGCGCCGCTGTATCCGTCGCTCGCCTCGGTGCGGTGCAACGCGTCGCTTGTGCGCAGGTGCGACGTCAGCGTTTCGAACTCGTCCGCCGGCGCCTCGGCGAAGTCGAATGTAAGCGCGAGCACCCGGCGTGCGACCGCGACTGCCCAGGGGTCCCGTTCTAGACCTTGCACCACCCCCTCGCGCAGCACCATCTGTGCCGCTTCGAGCCGTGTCGGCTTCGCCGCTGCATCCGAGGACAACGCCGACGAAGGAAGCGTGACCAGCCGCTCCGCACACAACGAAACAGCGGCGCAAACAAACGCGCCAGCGCCAGCAGCCGGCTCGAGAATGCGAAGGGTGAGCAAGTCCTCACGGGTCCGTACGGCGTCGAGCAACGGCGACAAGCATGCGTGCGCAAGCTCCCGTGCCACTGCCGCCGGCGTGTAGTGGACGCCGGAGGCGCGCGTGCGGTCGGAGCCGTTCTTTCGTGGCTCGCGCTCATGCAGCAAGGCGTCATACACCGCCGCAAGCCACGCCGCCCGCGCCGTCGGCGCGTCCTCCGAGGGGAGTGTGCGCGCCAACGCCTCACAGACCGACTGGGGGAGCGCAGACGTTTTGTGCCTCTCGCCTTCAGGCAACGCGCGCAACCCGGCCACGCCAACGAGCCGGCACGCTTCGTCGAGTACCGCCGCAATTCGGTCGTCGCTACTACCGACTGTGGCTGCGACTTCCTTCAACCCGGGGCAGCGTGATTCGCGGACGACTCGACTCATTCGGCAATTCTCGGTCGTGACCTCGTTCGGACAATCTCTCGTGCTCTCGTTGGAAGCGATGGGAAAGGCGAGGGAACCACGGAGCAAGGGAAAATTCACTCACCGGAGCATACCCACACGCCACACGGCGGTAGTCGTTTCGTGCGTTCACAAGCGAACTTTGTTCGTCTCGGGTATGCTTGATGGCTTGTGCAATGTGCTTGTGTCGGAGGCGCAACGGGTAGTTGCCTAACGAGAAAGGGCGCGCCATGTCGAGCAACCTAACCGTGGATGTTCAGCCGCATTCGAGTCTGTCGCGCACCGTTTCCGTGACGCTGAATGGCGTGATCAGTGAACGCACCGTCGTTGAGTTCCAGAACATGCTCGAGGAGCAGCGCGAACAAGGGGTGTTGAACATCCTGCTCGACATGAGTGGCGTTGGTTATGTGACCTCGACCGGCGTCGGGGCGCTGTTGCGGTTTCACGACGCGTTCCAGGCGCTGGGCGGCCACCTCGTGCTGATTGGCGTGGCGAGTCGCGTAAAGATGGTACTCGACGCGTTCGGTTTGGATGCGGTGCTGTCGCTGATGCCGGAGCGTACCGTGGCGGAGACGCACTTGCGCAGTCTTGGCGCCGGAACGGCAGTGTACTCGGCCGAGGCCGAGAGCGAAGGGGGCGCGACGACGGACGCGCCGGAGACCATTTCTTCGCCACCCGCGCCGGCGGTGCGCCACGAAACGGAGGATCCGGCACCGGCACCGAAGGCCACCGCGAACTTGGCGCCAGCGGGGACGACGACGTCGAGTGGGCGCGGTCGCAACACCGAAGAACGTGCCCCAGGACCGGTCGCTGTGCCGACGACGATGCAACGGGTCGTAACGGTCCGGTATGTTCCGCGAATGGCAATTGGGCGCAATTCGGCGCTGGTTGTGATGTTGAGTTCGG
>SKZP01000363.1 GCA_007127275.1 Planctomycetota bacterium | reverse complement strand
GTCGTTGTCGTTGTCGTTGTCGTTGTCGTTGTCGTTGTCGTTGTCGTTGTCGTTGTCGTTGTCGTTGTCGTTGTCGTTGGCCTCGACGGGTGCGTCTTTCATTTCCTCGGCTTTGCGCATCTCGGCAACTTCCGCGGGTGCTTGTAGCGCCGGGACCTCGACGGCAAGCAGCGGGCGCGGCTCCGGACGGCGGCGCGTCTCACGCGTGCCAATGCGACGTAGCAGGTCGCCGAGTCGCATGGCCTCGGCACGCTCGACCGGTACATACGCGCGCACTTGCAAGTGCGCCGGCGAAATCAGATCCACCAGCGCCGTTGCCGGGGCGGGGGAGTCTTCGCCGTTCGTTACGGATTCACCGACGGCGACGTGGACCGCGGCCACTTCCATGTGCCTTACCCCGCTTGGGTGCTGCACGCGGGGTGCGCGGATCTCGAGGTGCGCCGCTTGGTGCTCGAGCAGGGCGAGTTCCCACCGTGCCTCGGCAAGTCGCTGCGCGACTCGTTGCGCGTCGCGTTTCAGTTCGCGCTCCTGGCTCAACAGGGTGCGCTCGGCATGATGCGCTTCTTCGAGGGCTTCGCGCCACTCGCGTTCGAAGCGGGCAAGCTCGCGTGCCGCGACCACGGCCGGGCTCGCCTCCCGGGCACGGGTCAGGCGGCGCTCCGCTTCGCGAGCCCGTTCGGCCGCTGCTCGCTGCGCACGAATCACCTCGGCCATCCACCTCGTGTGTGCCTCCCGCTCGAAGGCGGCGGCCTTTGCCTTTAGCGAGCGCTCGAGTGCGCGCTGCTTGCCGAGCTTCGCCGTCAGCCCTTCGTTGGCAAGCCGCAACAGGACCGTCTCGCCGGGCACGACCACGTCGCCGGGGCGCACGGCAACCGACTCGACCACGCCGGATACTGGCGCGGAAACGCGAAGCGGTGCCTCCCCGAGCGGCTCAACCGTACCGGACACGGCCAGAACTTCGTGGCCGTCGACGCTACGCCGTTCGCTCCCCGCGGCGCTCGGCGGCATCAGTGCGCGTCGGTTCGTCGTATCCGCGCTGGCGTCGTTCTCCGCGGGTTCGTCGCCCGGCGAAGTTGACTCGCCGAGCGGTTGACGCGCAACCACGAACGCGAGTGACACGGCCAGCACAGCTACAACAACCCACGGCAGCCACACCGCAGCGGCACCGCGTCGCACGGCATACGCGGCAGCGTCCGAGGCGCCGGCTTGCAACTCAGGATCTACGCTACGCGGTTTCTTCGAAGCGGCAGACATACTTGACAGCACGTTCGCTCAAGTCGCACGGAATACGCCTCACCCGAACTAGCGTACCACGTCCGTCCCAGTGTGCGGGAGGACGACGACGGGCTTTCATGCCGAAAACGGATTGTTCGCTGAGCGTTTCCTGATTGGATGTTGCGCACTGGGCGCACGGAGGCCCGCCATATTGTCCAGTAGGCGCTGCCCATTGTGGCCCAACAAGAGCCGGCTGCACCCTGAATGAGGCGTCCATTCCGCGACGGGGAATCTACGCGTTCAAGCCCACGGGCGGCGGCGGTCGTGGGTCCTTGTCGACAGGTCGCATCCGGCCCACGGGTCGCAGCCTGTGGGCTTGAAGATGCAACGACTCCCCATTTGCGGAATGCACGGCCAGGCGAGGGCTCCCTTTACCAGGACGCTGAAGTCAGCCATAATGGTAGTTGTGCGAACAGCATCTTTCGAGAAGCTGTCTGATTCTCTTTTCCCATTCAAATGGAGGACTCATGACAATACCACGAGCGGTCGGCGCGCTGGCGCTAGCGCTGTGTTCGGGGTTTGCGCTGGCCTTTGCTTTCGGCTGCAGCAACGAACCCGCGGCCGAGAGCGAGTCGACACCAAAAAAGGATCCTTTTTTGTTGGCCGAGTTGCCGGAGGTGGACAACGACTTTCCGCTTTCTCCTTCCGAGGCCAACACAATCCACTTCGAGGACCGCGAGACGTTTACCGTGCGCGGCAGGATCCATGAGGGAGCGGACGCGTTCTACATGGCGACGCTGATCGACTTGGATCTCGACATTTCGCACAGCGAGTGTACGAGCGAAGGTTGTACCGTGGACAATTGTGCCACGGGCGGGCCGGCCGTGTTGTCGGCTTCCATTGTTGTACGCTTCGTTGAGGACGGTTCGGACGACCCTGTGCAGGTCACTGCGCAACCCGGGTACTCCAAAGGAGACGTTGTCGAGGTCGTCGGTACCTTCCACGAAATTGACCGCGAGAGAGACGGGGGCAGCGTCGACCGCGTCTTCTACGCCACTGGCTACCGCTTGGTGGACGAAGAGACGCTCGACGACGACCCGACGGTCTTTGGCGACCCCGAACTCGAGGATCCGTTCGTTCGAACCGAGCTGCCCGAGTTCGACGAGTGGACCCAGATGTCGCCCTCGGAGGCCTGCGTCTTCATCTTCGAGGACGACGAACAATACCTCGTGCGCGGGTACGTCCATCAAGGCGCACGGGCCTTTCACAGTGCGAAGCTGATTGATTTCGAGCTCTGCGAGGAGTGCGGCAACGTTTGCACCGGCGGGGGTTGTAGCGACGGCGCTTGTAGTGACGGTGCTTGTAGCACCGCCGGCTGTAGCGCAGCGGGCTGTGCGCAAGCCGGGGCGGCCGTGTCGCCGTCTTCCATTTTGTCGGTTTCCTTCGTTCCGCAAGGCTCGCATGAACCGGTCCGCCTCGAAGCGCGGCCGCACTACCGCGAAGGTGACATCATCGAAGTCGTCGGCACCTTCCACTTGGAAGAAACCTCCGACGGCGATGTCACGCGCACCTTCCTCGCCAGCGGCTACCGGGTCGTGCCCGAAGAGGAGTTGCACGTCTCACGCGTTGAGTAGCGGCGAGGACGACGTCGCACACGTTTGAATGTCCGAGCAAGCCGCCGTCCGGAAAACCCGGGCGGCGGCTTCGCACGTACGTTGAGGCCGCCAACGCGCGCGGGATCACCGGAACGTCCCGCAAGGCATCCGCCTCCACGGAACTCGGGATCCGCATCCGCGTCGGGACGCCGGCGCTCAAGTCGGCATTCAACGGCGTCGATGTGAGGAGGGTGCTGCTTGTGGGGACGTGTGCCGGAGGTTCGCGGTATGATGTTGTTGCTCGTTCTTGGCATTGACGGTGGGTGGCGGCGCGCGGTTGCCCTCGGAGTTGCGCTGACGGCGCTCGCTGTTGTCGCGGCCTGTGTCCAGGCGCCAAGCGCGCCCCCTCCCGCGAACGGCAGCGGCAGTGCGGCCCCTTCGTTCGAAGCGCGAAGCTCGACGCCCCCCGTGCGAGAGCCCCGTTCGCGCAGCGATGCGAGGGGGCGTGAATCTTACGGGGACGCCGCGGCGGCGTGGTTTGTCGACGAGATTCGCGTGCGCCTCGTGGAGTGGTGCGGTGCCCAACGCTTGCGTGTCACGGTACCGACGGATCAGGTGCGCGCTACGGCCGGTGACCGGGGGCAACCCCTTGAGCTTCCGCTGCGTGCCGGCACCTACGAGGTGCGTGCGGACGAGAGCGGCCGTGCTATCCACTTCGGGCGGTATACCGTGCGCACCAATACGCTGTGCCTCGAGCTTCCCGGTACGCGTCGCGGCCCCAGCGGCGAAGTGTCGGCAAGCGAGATGTTCGCGCTCGCCACGGACGACGAACGAGACGCCACACCCGTACGCGGCAGCCTCACGCTGCGCGTCACCCGTGGCGGGCACCTCGAGCCCATCATTACACTGGACATGCGCAGCTACGTCGCCGGCTCCCTGCTCGCGGAGATGCCGGCCAGCTTCGGCGAAGCCGCGCTGCGGGCCCAGGCAGTCGCCATTCGCACCTTCACCACCTACCGCGTCCTCGCCACCCGCGCCGGCAACAACGAGCGCCCCTACGACGTGCAAAGCAGCGTCGCCGACTTGCGCTACGGCGGAACCCCCTACGAGCGGCCCATCAGTTGGCGCGTCGCCGAGGAGACGGCCGGCGAGGTGCTGACCTACGACGGCAAGCTGTTCCCCACCTTCTTTCACTCCACCTCCGGCGGCACGACCATTTCAAGCGCCTCGTACTTCGGCGACTTCGCTGGCTTTCCGCCGTTGGCCGGCGGCGTGGCGAGTCCGAGCGAGGCCTCGCCGCTTCACCAGTGGGTGACGACGCTCGACTGGCGAGAAGTGCGAGAAAACCTGCTGCGCGAGGGCTTCGACGAGCGCGAACTCGGCGCTACGCTCCACGAGGTGCGGCGGCTTTTCCCCTCCTCGCTGCGCGGCAACGTGCCCGCTCGCGGCGAAGCCGACCCCGCCCGACGGCCGCACAGCTTTGCGCTGGTCACCGACGCCGGGACGGTACGCATCCGTGCGCCGCGCTTGCGCGCCCTGGTCGGCGGCGGCCGCGACGCCATGCCCAGTACCTGCTTCACCGTCGTCGTCAGCGACAACACGCTCACGCTGCACGGCCACGGCTTCGGCCACGGCGTCGGCCTGTGCCAATACGGTGCCGGCGCACTCGGTAAGGACGGCGCAACGCACCCTCAAATCCTTTCCCACTTCTACCCGCAAAGCAGGCTTATGCGCCTCGAGCAAGGCGCGCAATAAGGTTGTTACGCAACCCTTTCATGCCCCGAGGCGGGATCCCGCGAAATTCAGGGTTGCCGCCTCAATGCCGTTAATCTCTCGGTGATTGTAGAATTCCAAAGCCCACTGACTGCGTCGGTGGGCTCCCATTCGTCCGCAGGGGAGGACGCCAATCAAGTATGCGCCCACGGTCTCCGTGGTGGGAAGGTCGTTTGTCGGGTTGGGCGAACGGCTTCCCGCGGCGCTGCCGCAAAAACACGTGGCTCCGCGTTGGCCGTCCGAGAGCCCACCGACGCAGTCGGAAAGCTTGGGGGGCGAAAACACTATGGCATTCGGGCTGCCGCCCTGGGCTACCCTCAAAGGCGCCTTCGGGGCTAGACAGGCGCACGTCCGTCACGACCACGTAACGCATCCCCCTTGCTTGCAGGTTTTTGAAAACGAGTGTCGCACCGTTGTCGCCTTGGCAGTATTGACACACGCCTACGCGCTCCGGTAAGGAGCTGTCGGGAAATCATTCCGAAAGTTGAGCGTCACGAGCGAAGGCTATGCAAGGCGGAGGAAGGTGAGCAGTGAAGGCGTGACGAGTCACGTCGAGCCGCGCAACCGACGACAACGAAGCAGAGCCGAGCGCAGGTGCTCAACTTTTGGAAGTGATTTTCTGACAGCTCCTAAGCATGTCCCGGACTCTGCAACCGCATTTGATTTTGCGAGCAAAGAATGCCTTCGCGCACTGTCCCCGACACCTTTCGCGGCGCCGACCGGAGAGCGGCTACCCTTTTGCACATGCGTCACGGCGCAACTGCCGAGCAGTTGCAACGTCTCGCCGAAGCAAAGCAGAGTCGGCCAAAGAAGCCGTTGTTGAAGTTGGCCGTCGAACTCGAACTCGTCGACGAGGACGCGGCGAAGCAGATTGCGAAAGGCTCCGCCGTAAGATGTGGAGAATTCGCATGCGGCGCGACCAGGTCATGAAACGGAGGCAAGAGTACAACGCCGAGATACTGCGCGGCGTGCGGATCGCCCTCCCCAGCATCCTCCTTTTCTTCGTTGGTATGTTGAAGGAAGATTGGGTTT
>SKZP01000056.1 GCA_007127275.1 Planctomycetota bacterium | reverse complement strand
CTTGGGCATTTGCTACGGGATGCAGCTTGCCGTGCATGCGCTGGGTGGCAAGGTGGCGACGGCGCACGAGCCCGGCCGCGGCGGCGAGTACGGCTTTGCGCAGCTTGAGTTGCTGCCCGAGGCGCAGGCGGATGACGACGCGGCGGCGCGGCTGTTCCGCGGCTTTGCGCCGGCGGAGTCGACCCAGGTGTGGATGAGCCACGGCGACCACGTCGAACACGTTGGCGACGCCTTTGTCGCGTTGGCCCGCACGCCGGGCTGCCCTGTGGCCGCGGTGAAGCACCGTGAACGGCCGGTCTACGGGCTGCAGTTCCACCCCGAGGTGCACCACACGACCCGTGGCCGCGACATCCTGCGCAACTTCCTCTTCGAGGTCTGCGGCGCCACCGGCGACTGGAAGGTCGAGAACTTCATTGCCGCGGCAATCGACCAGGTCAACGCCCAAGTCGGCGACGACGGCCGCGTCATCTGCGCCCTTTCCGGCGGCGTCGACTCCGCCGTGGTCGCCGCGCTGCTGCACCGCGCCATCGGCTCCCGCTTGAGCTGCATCCACGTCGACAACGGCCTCATGCGCACCGGCGAGACCGCGCTGATCGAGCAAACGTTCCGCGAAAAGTTCCCCGAGATCGACCTGCATATCGTCGACGCCGCGGACCGCTTCCTCGAAAAACTCGCCGGCGTCACCGACCCGGAGCAAAAGCGCATCGCCATCGGCCACGAGTTCATCGCCGTGTTCGAGGAAGAAGCGCAGCGCATCCAGAACATCCGCTACCTCGCCCAGGGCACGCTCTACCCCGACGTGATCGAATCGGTCCCCGCCCACGGCGGCCCCACCGCCACGATCAAGCGCCACCACAACGTCGGCGGCCTGCCGGAGGTGATGCAGTTGGAGCTCGTCGAGCCGCTGCGCTTCCTGTTCAAGGACGAGGTCCGCGAGCTCGGCAGCGAACTCGGCCTGCCCGACGAAATGGTCTGGCGCCAACCCTTCCCCGGCCCCGGCCTCGGTGTGCGCATCCTCGGCGAGGTCACCGCCGAAAAGTGCACCCTGCTACGCGAAGCCGACCGCATCGTCCGCGAAGAGATCCACACCGCCGGCCTCGAACGCGAAATCTGGCAAGCCTTCGCCGTACTCCTCCCCGTGCAAAGCGTCGGCGTCCAAGGCGACCAACGCACCTACGCCTGGACGATCGCCCTTCGCGCCGTGACCAGCGTAGACGGCATGACCGCCGACTGGGCCCGCATCCCCGCCGACGTCCTAGCCCGCATCAGCAACCGCATCATCAACGAAGTCCGCGACATCAACCGCGTCGTCTACGACATCACCAGCAAACCCCCCGGCACCATCGAATGGGAGTAAGGCTCATCTGAGCCGCGCAAGTTGCGGCGCCTTGCCGTCTTCATCGGCGGGTTCGCACGTTTGCCGTCGTTGGTGCGACTCACGGGCCGCGCGACGTTAGGTACTGTTGCGGTCGGGTGCCGTTCTGCGCACCGGGGGCGGCGGACTCCCGCGATACGTGGGTTCGTTGTGGGGCGCAGGCAGTCGGCGGTTTTTGAACGGTTGATGGGTAGGCGTCACCGGTGCGGTTTGTATCATTCGGACGCGGCTCGACGGAACGAGCGAGCGGACCCGAATGCGCGCATCCAGCGACGGTGAGATCGAGACAGATTGACCGATATGAAACGTTTGAGTGCCAACGAACTGCGCCGCAGCTTCCTTGAGTTCTTTCGTGAGCGTGAGCACGCCGTCGTGCCCAGTGACTCGCTGGTGCCGGCGCACGACCCGACCTTGCTTTTCACCGGCGCGGGGATGAACCAGTTCAAGGACGACTTCCTCGGCAAGGGGACTCGTCCCTACAAGCGCGCCACCTCCAGCCAGAAGTGTCTGCGCACGCAGGATCTCGAAGTGGTCGGCAAGACCTACTTTCACCACACCTTCTTCGAGATGCTCGGCAACTTCAGCTTCGGCGACTATTTTAAGCGCGAAGCAATCCTCTGGGCCTGGGAGTACTCGACGAAGGTCTTGGAGATTCCGCCGGAGCGGATTGCCGTTAGCGTGTATCTCGACGACGACGAGGCCTACAACGTCTGGGCCGACGAGGTCGGGGTGCCCAAGGAGCGCATCTACCGCTTCGGTGCGAAGGACAACTACTGGCCTGCGAACAGCCCGAACGACGAGGCCTACCGCGGCCCCTGCGGCCCTTGCTCGGAGCTGTTCTACGACTTTGGCGAGGAGTACGGCCCGCCCGGCGAGGATCCTTCCGGCGAGTCTGGCCGCTTCTGTGAGTTCTGGAACCTGGTGTTTCAGCAGTTCGAGAAGATTGGCCCGAGCCCCGACGAGATGGTGCACCTGCCGCAGCCGGGCATTGATACGGGGGCGGGCTTCGAGCGCATTCTCGCGTTGCTGCACGGCGTGCGCTCGAACTTCGAGACGCCGCTGTTGCGGCCGCTCGTCGACAAGATCAGCGAGTTTGCCGGGCTCGACTACGTCTACGAATCCCGCGAAGGGGAGATGATTCGGCGGATTGCGGATCATGTGCGTGCCGCGGTGTTTTGCATTGCCGACGGGGTGTGGCCGGACCGTGAGGGCCGCGGCTACGTGCTGCGCAAGATTATCCGCCGGGCCGTGCGCGACGGCCGCCAAATCGGCATTGACCGCGTCTTCCTTACCGAGCTTTCGCCGCAGGTCATTGAGCTCTACGCGGAGCCGTATCCGGAACTGGGCGAAAAGGGAACGCGCGACTTGATCGAGAAAGTGTTGCGCAGCGAGTCGGAGGCGTTTCGCAAAACACTCGACAACGGCGAGGCACGTATCAGCCACTACCTCGAGCACCCGGAGGACCCGGCCTGGATTGCGCCGCTGCCGGCGGACTACAAGCTCGAAGCGAGTCGCCGCAAAACGACCATCATGGTGCGCAAGGGGGAAAAACAGCTCAAGCCGCTGCCGCCGGCGAAGCACCTCTCGCCGAGGCAGGGCGGCGTGCTGAGCGGCGAGGTCGTCTTTGACCTCGAGCAGACCTACGGCTTTCCCGGTGACGTGACGAAGTTCATCCTTGCCGAGCGCGGCTACGGCATCGACGAGATTGGTTACGACTACTGGATTGTGAAGCACGCGCTGGTTTCGGGGCCGCAGTCGAGTGTGAAGGACGTCTTTGATAAGTCGCTCGACCTTCCGAAGGAGCGGATTGGTCGCACCGAATTTGTCGGCTACACGCAGACGGAAGCGGAGATCGGTGGCGCGGAGTACCTGCTCACCGACGACGCGGGCAACGAGATTACCGAGTTGGCCGAGGGGTCCGAGGCGAACTTCTTTGCGAAGCGCACGCCGTTTTATGCGGAGTCGGGCGGCCAGGTCGCCGACACGGGCTGGATTCGTGTCACGGAGAATAACGGCAGCGACAAGGCTCGCTTGCGGGTGATTGACTGCCAGATGCGGGGGGAGCTGTATCAGCACCGCGTCGTCGCCAGTGACGGGACGGTTCAACTGTTTGCGAAGCCGTCGTTGCAGCTCGTCGTGGATGCGACGCGCCGCGACGACGTTCGCCGGCATCATACGGCGACACACCTAGTGCATCACGCACTGCGCTGCGTGCTCGGCGAGCACGTGCATCAGAAAGGTTCGCTCGTTGCGCCGGACCGCCTGCGCTTTGACTTCACGCATCCCGAGGCGCTGACGCCGTCGCAGATTGAAGCGGTGGAGGCCATTGCCAACGAGATCGTGTTTCACGACGACGCCGTACTCACCGAGGTCTCGACGCCGGAGGAGGCGAAGCGCCGGGGCGCCATGGCGCTGTTCGGCGAGAAATACGGCGACGAGGTGCGAGTGGTCGCTTGCGGGCCGACGCTCGAGCTTTGCGGTGGCACCCACGTCAAGCGCGCCGGCGAGATCGGTGGCATCCGCCTTGTCTCGCAAGCGGCCTCCGCCTCGGGGGTGCGGCGCATTGAGGCGTTGACCGGGCCGGCGCTGTTGCGCTACGAGCAAGAGGAGCGGCGACGGCTCGCGGAGGCGGCGGAAAAGTTAAAGACCACGCCGGAGAAGCTGCCCGAGGCCATTGAAAAGCTGCAGCGCCAGATCAAGGAGGCCCGCGAGGAGGCAAAGAAGGCGCGCAGCCAAGCCTCGACGAGCGTCGCGCCGGTCTACGAGGACAAGGACTCCGGCGTGCGCGCCTACTGGTTGCCGGAGGATACGCCACGCGACGCCCTAAAGGCGCTCGCCGACGACGAAGCGAACCGCCTCGGCAACGCCCGCGGGGTGATCCTCGCCGTCGCCGGCCCCGCCTTCGTCGCCAAAGCGAGCACCGGCTTCACCGAGCAAGGCGGCCACGTCGGCAACCTGGTCAAAGAGCACGGCGCCGCCTACGGCATCCGCGGCGGCGGCAGCAAGCAGTTCGTGCAAGGCAAAGCGCCCAGCGAAAAAGGGCAACTGATCGCCTTCGCCACAAAGCTCGCCGAGCAAGGGGTGCGGGCGTAAAAACGAAGGCCGCATGTCTGCATCCCCCTCATTCAGGAGGGTGCGTTCCGAATGCGGGTGGGTTTGACGAGATATCCCGAGCGCAGGGCGCAAGTCCTGCAAGCCGAGGCACAGACCCACACGGGTTCGCCTCGCAAAGCTGGCGCCCTGGATTCGCCAGAAAAGAACTTAGTACAGCTCCCCAGAAGAAAGTAACCCATTTGCTGCTATGCGACCGACTCGCTTCCTCGGGCTCGACTGCGCTCCTCGAAGTGACAAGGGCCACGTCTGCGGTACTCGCCTTCGTCCTCGTTGCGACTCGGCCTGCTCGCAACGCAGCTGGGTCACTTTTCTCTGGGGAGCTGTACTTAGGGAGCTGCCAGGAAACTGATTCGGAATTTGAGCTACTTCGCTCGACTGTACGGTGCGGCCGACGTATGCGTTGCTTGCTCACATGCGAACGCGGGTTGTGCTTGCTTGTGCGTTTTATATTCCGTCTTCGTCCAGGACGGCGGGGCGCCCGGACTTGTGATATACGGTGAATTGGACGACTTCGCCGCGGACGTGGTGAATCTCGAGGCCGGGCAACTGGTAGACGCCGGTGGAGGCGTCGAAGTCCTGGTAGCGGGCGGCCTCGGGGAGATATTCGCGGATGTCGGCGCTTGGGTCTCCGAGCCGTAGGCCACCCACCTCCACGTAGGCGGGGCGCACCGGGCCTAGAAAGCGGTTGGACTTTTCGTTGCACCAGGTGATTGCCAGGATGTTGCCATCCTTGTCGAAGCGCACCTCCATCCCACGGCCGGTGAAGCGCATGGCGGATTCGCGCTCCCCGTTGGGGCGGCCCAACTCGTAGACAATGTCGTCCTTCGACATCTCGAGGTGGCAGCGTTCGTCGCCGTAGCCGGGCGAAAGCTGAAACAGGTAGTTGATGGGCAGCTCGCCCCCGTTGGGCATCGGCCGGCGGTCGTCGGCGCTCGGGACATCCGGCGCGTCGACGGTGCGCAAGCTGACCCTGCCGGCCTGCTTCACCTGGTCGACGACGTCGTCGAGCGCTTCGCGCAGCCCGGCGCCGGCGGGGCCACTGCCATTGCCGTTGGCGTGCGTAGCGGGGGCTGCCGAGGGGGCGGCCACCTCTTGTGGCTCGCTGGACTTGTGTGCTTCGTTTTCTTCGG
>SKZP01000282.1 GCA_007127275.1 Planctomycetota bacterium | reverse complement strand
TCGACACGGCGCGGCAACAGTGGGAACAGTTCGGCAAGGACGGCTGGGTCCGTTTGATGCCGTCCCCCTCGGACGGCTCGCTGAAGATCTACTTTACGAACCTGGCGGTGATTGACGGCGTGATCCGGCGCGTGCGCTACTCCGTCGACAGCGAGGAGTTGGACCGCCGGTGGGACCCGGAAAGCGGCGACTTCTATCACGACGCACCGGCGGAGGCGCGTTACGTCTACGTCGAAGTAGAGCTGATCGACGGAAGCAAGCTAGGTCCGCACCGCGTGAACCGCCGTTAGGACGGCGTGGACGAACTCGCTGTTTCGTAGCCCCGACGGGGACCTCCGAGCCGAGGGCGGGCGACAGGCGCCCAACAACCCATCAGGAAACGTTGGCGGCCACTCCGCATCCTGCATGAATGCCCGCCGTCGTACCACGGACGCGGGTCGGACTGGGCGGACCGTGGCCCGCGCTACGTACGTGGGTCCGTCCAAACTGGTTTCCGCTACAAGTGCCGGCTGCACCCGCGTCCTTGGCACCGCTGAATCGGCTGGCCAATCGTTTGCCGTTCGTGCTACAGTTAAGTGGGGAGTGACCGCCCGCACGGAGCGCTTGCGGTTGATGTATTGTCCGCGGTTGCGGGCACTCGGTTCGGCGAAGGGTCTTTCCATTCTAGGCGTCGGAGCCGACGAACGGAGGTCGGGGCTGTGCCACAACTGATCGTCGAATCCGGTTCGGATCGGAACAGCGTCGAGATCGGCGCGGGCGAGAAGCTCGTGGTCGGGCGGGATCCGAAAGCGGCGCTGCGCCTCAACGACCATGCCAGCTCCCGGCGGCATTTTCTGATTCTCGAGCGGGACGGCCAGTACTACCTGAAGGACCTCGGCAGCCAAAACGGCACGCAGGTCAACGGCACCGTGGTTGAAAAGGCGAGGCTCGCCTTCGGCGATACAATTCAAGTCGGTGGCACCGTGATGCGGCTTGTCGAAAACGGCGCCGCCGCAGCGGGGAAGGAGCCGGGCGACGCCGCCGGCGAGGGAGAAGATGCCGCCTCGGAGCGCGACTCGGGCGCCAACGGCCGCGCGGGAAGGGGCAAAGACACCGGCTCTCGGGGCGGCCTCGTCGGGCGGGAACTTTGCGGCTACCGCTTCGAAAAGCGGCTCGGCCGCGGCTCCATGGGAACGGTGTATGTGGCCACGCAGCTGTCGCTCGAGCGTACCGTGGCGCTTAAGGTGCTTTCCCCGGAGCTGTTGAAGAAGCCGTCGTTCATCGACATGTTCCGCTCCGAGGCGCGCGCCGCGGGCAAGCTCAACCACCCGAACATCATCCAGGTCTACGACGTCCTTGAATACAAGGGGCTGCACTTTTACTCGATGGAGTTTGCGGAGAACGGCTCCGTACAGGATCTGATCGAGGATGGCCGCTACCTGCCGCTGCCGCAGGCGCTAGGCATCCTGATCGACGCCTGCCATGCGCTCGTCTACGCGGAGAAGAAGCAGCTCGTCCACCGGGATATCAAGCCGGACAACTTGTTCCTCAACGTCGACGGCACCGCAAAGATCGGCGACCTGGGCCTTGCGCACAGCACCGCCGAGGGCGGGGAGCAGTTGGCCGGCGTCTTCGGCACGCCGCACTTCATTGCGCCGGAGCAGGCGCTGGGCCGCGCCATTGATCACCGGGCGGACATTTATGCCTTGGGGGCGACGTTCTACCGCATCATTACCGGGCAGACGCCGTACCGCGGCCGCGACGTCAAAGAGATCCTCCGCCGTCACGTCAAAGAGCAGCCGCCCTACGCCGCGGAGCGTCCCAGCGAGCTGCCGGAGGAGACGCCGTTTCCCGCAGTGCCGGCCTCGGTCGCCGACATCATCTACAAGATGATGGCGAAGAACCCCGAGGAGCGCTACGTCTCGGCCGGCGAGATCATCCCGGAGCTCGAGCAGACACGGCGCGAGATCGAAATGAACGAGCGGCGTAGCGCTCGGGCGGCCGGAGGCGGCCTTGCACCGGCACGGCGCGGCCGTGGCGCCGTCGCCTCCTCGAGCTACCGGCCGCACCATGCCGAGCAAGGCGAGCCCTCGCCGGAGGACGAAGCGGCGAACCGCAAGAAGGTCACCAAGATGCTCGCCGTCGGAATCGGCGCCTTCGTGCTGCTCGTCGGCCTCAGTGTGATGGCCGGCATCATGCTGGGCGGGGGCGGCACCGACGAAGAGGGTGCGGAGACGCCCGAGGAGCCGTCTACCGAAGAAGAGCAGGAGCCCGGCGGTCAGGTCGTGATTCTCGACGACGAGGAGCCCGAGCCCGAGGAGACACCGGAGCGCGAGGAAACGAACGAAGCCGAGGAACGTCAAGAACTCACCCCGGCGCAGATCCGCCAAGAACGTGCCCGCCTGTATCAGGTGATCCGTGATGAGGTGCGCGAAATCCTCGAGGAGCACGACTTTACCCGCCGCGCGCCCGCCGAGTTCGAGGTTGTCGAGGCGGTGCGCGGCGAGCTGCGCGAGTTGGCCGAGTTCTACGGGCGCAAAGAGGTCTTTTCCAGCACCGGTCGCAGCTCGCGACCGGAGGTCGAGCGCAACCCGGCGCGCCATATCTACGACGAGTTCAATGAGGTGTACGAGGAGTTGCGGCCGTTGGCGCAGACGCACGAGCAGGCGTTTGCCGAGCTCGAAGAGGAGGTCGCCGAGGCGCTCGCTGACTCACGCTACGGCGAGGCCATCGAGGCGTATGAGGCCTACGCCCGGCGCTACTGGTACGACCACCGCCCCCCGCAGGCGCGCCTGCTTCGCGGTACCTCGGAGGTGATTGGTCGGCTGCACGACTTCGTCGAGGAGTATGCGCCCTCCGAAGTGCGGCTCGTCGGGTTTCCCGCGGCGATCGAGATCATGCGGCGCCCCGACGGCCATGTCTGGCAGGTGCGCGAGAAGGTGCGCAACACGTTCCTCGAAAAGATGCGCGAGATGGACGAGGCCCTGCGCCAGGATTCGCAGATTGACGACTTCGACGAGCGGCGGGCGCGACTGATGCCGCTCGAGGCGTTCTTTCTCGAGGTCTACGAGGAATGGCGCCTCGACAACTCGGAGTTCGTCGTCACCGCCGACGGGGGCGACCTGTACATCAACACGGAGGCGGCCGAACGGATCAACCGGCTGCGCAGGCAAATCTCCGCGATCAATGAGGCCGAGCTGCAGCAATTGCAAGGTGCCTTCGTCGCCATCCGCGACGGCATCCGTGAAGGATTCGAGCGAGCGCAGCAGGCCATGTGGAAGCTCGACTTCGAGCGTGCCCTCGCGCCGTTCGAGGCGTTGCGCGCCTCCGAGGCCTTTCGCGAGCTCGAACGGGACGACGTCGAAGCCTTCGTAATGCTGCGCGACATCATCCGCACCAAAGAGGCGCAACTACGACGTGCGGAATCCGGCTTCCACGCCATCGTCGCCGGTCTCGACGACGCACTGCCGCTTTCCATGGCGCGCCCGCAAGACCTGCAACACGACGACGACGTTCACGGCGGCATCGCCCGCATCACCATCACCGGGGCCACCCCCGAGGCGCTGACATTGCGGGGCTACGACGAGCCGCAGGAGCGTCCCTGGTCGGTACTGATCGAGGTTCGCGCAGGGGATGAGGACGAGGACGAGCGGACGGAGGTAAACCTCGAGCAGTTCTACGACCTGCTCGAGCGTGCGATCAACCTCGAAGAAACCGACGACCCCGAGGTACTGCTCGGAGTCAGTGCGCTGTTGCTCGAACTCGGAGACGCGCACCGCCTCGTCGCGACCGAAAGCGGCCGCGCCGGGCTGATGGAGCGCGCCCTCGAAGACGCCTACGGCAAGGTGCACGACGAGGCTCGCGAGTACATGGCCTGGGCGCTGATCCTGCGCGTGTACGAGTTGTTCGAGCAAGGCGACGGTCGCACCGCGCAAGCGCTGCTCGGGCAGTTCAATGACGAGTACACGGATACCGACGCCTACGAATACATGACCAGCGAGCGAGCCGAGCGCATCTTGCGCGGTGAGCGCACCCTGGAAGGCGGCGAGGAAGACTTTATCGACGAGCCGGACGTCGGCCCGGGGCCCGACCCCAGCGGCCGCCACAGCGACGAGACCTACTAAACTGCTTCCGAACTTGAGCCCCTGCGCTCGACTGTGCTGCGGTCTCGTCGGTTGCGCGGCGTGTGACTCGTCACGCCTGCGCGGCTCACCTTCCTCCGGTACAAATTGGAAGTGGTGATTGGGCTTGTAGATTGCTTGGGCACTCGTGACGCTCAACGTTCGAAACCAATTTCCTGCCAGCTCCCCCGGTGGCGGGTACACAAACACCCAGGGCGTTCGTTGCACCGGCGGTGGGCCACGGGCAAACGGGGTGGCGATAAGCGTGGCACATTGCGGCACTGTGCGTTGCAATCCCTGAAAACCGGGGGATTGTGCTGGCATCCGTGTTTGTTTTCGGCAATGCTGGTTTCCACTATCGCCGACGGTGACGATAGGCCTTGGGCTTCGAACGTCGGCTCGAACGAACTCGAGCAATGAGGGCTCTCACCGGCGGGGCGCGTTTACAGACGCCTCAACCGTTGCCTAGTTTGCTCGTGTCGTTCGTCGCCCCAAACAACGGTGACCGAAAGAACCCGCTGGACATGAGCATTAGCTTCCTCCCCGACATCAGCCGCAGCGCGATGGCCGTCGTGATGGCCGGCGGCGACGGCAAACGCTTGCGCCCCTTGACGCTGGAACGCGCCAAGCCCGCCGTGCCGTTCGGCGGCATCTACCGAATCATCGACTTCACGCTGTCGAACTGCATCAACAGCGGCCTCTGGCGCATCCTCGTCTTGACGCAATACAAGTCCGACTCGCTGCTGCGCCATCTCGAAGAGGGCTGGAACATCTTGAGCCCCGAGCTCGGCCACTTCCTCTACAACATGCCGCCGCAAAAGCGCGTCGGCGACAGTTGGTATCAGGGCACGGCCGACAGCGTCTACCAGAACCTCTTCATGCTCAAGGATCACATGCCCGAGTACGTCGTGATCCTCTCGGCCGATCACATCTACAAGATGGATTACCGCAAGATCCTCCGCTTCCACATGGAAACGGACGCCGACTGCGTCCTCGCGACGAATCCGATTCCACGCGCTGAATGCGAGGACTTCGGTGTCGTGGTTGTCGACGACGACTTCCGCATCCGCGAGTTCAAGGAAAAGATTCCCAACGCGCCGACCATGCCGGGCAATCCGAATCTCTGCCTCGCGAACATGGGAATATACACGTTCAAGGCGGAACTGCTCTACAAGATGCTCGAGGAGTTTTGCGGCAACAACCTCGGCTACGACTTCGGTCACCACGTGCTGCCGAGCATGGTCGAGCGCGGCTACGACGTGATGGCCTGGCCGTTCGAGGACGAGAACTACACCAGTGGTGACACGCCGTATTGGCGCGACGTCGGGACGCTGGATGCGTACTTCGACGCCTCGATGGAACTGGTCAGCGTCTCACCGCAGTTCAACCTCTACGACGAGCGCTGGCCCATCCGCACGAAGCAGATGCAGGTGCCGCCGGCCAAGTTCGTCTTCGCCGACGAGGGCCCCGGGGCGCGCCGCGGTGTGGCGACCGACTCGGTGGTCGCGGGCGGCTGCATTGTCTCCGGCG
>SKZP01000428.1 GCA_007127275.1 Planctomycetota bacterium | reverse complement strand
GACGACGCGGTGCTCGCCTGCATCATGGACTACCGCGGCGGCGACCTTTCCGAAATCTACGCAAGCGAGTCGACCGAGCCGAAGGACTTGCCGCCGGACTTGCACCAGCTCGCGCAGTATTTTCTGGACTGCGACGCCTACATCTTTCTCGTCAACGCGCGGGTGTTGCTTTTGGATGAGCAGGATGAGCAGTTCCAGCGCTTCTTCAACGAGTTTCTGCTCTACAAGCAGGTGCTGCGCTACCTGACCGAGCGGAAGTCGCGCGGCTCGGGCCCCATTCACGAGCCGTTCGCGCTGGTGGCGACGCAGACGGACGCCATTGACCTTGACAACGAGGCGGTGCGCCAGCGTCTCGACCGGGCGCTGAAGCACTTGCGCGACGAGTTCAGCCGCTACATCCGCTACCCGTCCACCTTTCTTACCAGCGCCATTGGCCGCAACTTCCTCGACCCGGCGACCGGCGAAAAGCTGCCGCATGCGCGGCTCGAGCCGCAGAACGTAGTGGCACCGGTACGCTTCGTATTGCGTACGCGCCGGCAACACCGCAGGCGGCGCCGTCGTGGCCTCGGCCTTTCGCTGCTGGTGATCCTGCTCGGCGGCCTCGCGCTGGGGCTCACCCTTGCCTGGTTCGAGGCCACGCAACGGATGGGAGCCGTTGAGGCGCTCGCCGAGGATCTCTCGCAGGCGACACGCACGGAGCTTGAGCGCAATCTCGAACGGGTCGCCGAGCAGGAGGCGTCGCTGGGAATGCTGCGGCTATTGTTGCCGCGTGACGGCGAGCGCACCTTCGAGCGGACGCGCACGGCCATCCTGCGGGAACTCGACGAGCGCGACTGGCGTGCCTTCGCGGAAGCGGCCGAGGCACGTCCACACAAACTCGAGGCACTCGAGGCGCTCGCCCAGGCCTACCTCGAAGCGGAGCGACACCTCGGACGGTACGCCAACCGCCGTTACCGCGAGGAGGTGCGACGAAAACTCGCCGAGGCGCGCCGGGCGTATGCGGCGGCGGCCTGGCAACGTGCCGAGACACGCGACAACGTCGAGGGCTACCTCGACTACCTCGAACTCATGGAAAGGCTCGACGAGCCCGGCTACGAGGAGCGCGCCAAGCGTCGGCTCACGCAACTTCGGCTGCAGCCCTACCGCGAAGATTGGACGCGGATCATGCGTCGCGTTTCACTGCACTCGCAGGACCACGAGGAGAACGTCGTGATGATTCACGGCTTCCTCGAAAGCCTCAAGGACCTCGACGAGCCGCTGCAACACAAACTCGACCTGAACCCCACCCCCTACGACGAGTTTCAACGGCAACTGCGCGCCTGGGAAAAGAGCAAGTGGCACAACCTCGAGAGCCTGTTCAACGAGCGCATGGAGATTGAAGGGGGTGATCCGCGCCGCGACCTGCTGCCGGTCATTGAGCGCTACGAGCAATACATCACGAGCCTGTCGCGCTACAAGACGCCGGAGCACCGCGACGAGGCGCAGGCGCGCATCAACTTCCTGCGCGAGGTGAGCGAGCGCCGCACATACAACCTGCGTCTCCTGCGGGGGCACGGACGACTGGAGGACAAGCCGACGCCGAGCCTGTACGTGATTGTCTACGTGAACGACGACGTCGCGTTGGAGACGGAGCACCGCGGCCAGCTCAACAACGACCGTCCGCAGTGGGACGCCGACTTCACGGTCCGCTGGCGTGCCTACGACGAGATCCGCGTCGAGGTGTGGGATGAGAACCGCACGCTGCTGGTCTTCAACTCCGACGTCCTGATCCACACCTGGAGCGACTCGACACCGAGAGCGCTGCAACAAATCTTTAGCGAGCCGCTGATCTACCGCAAGACCGAGGGAAGCGCCAACGAGTTCGTCACCCTCGAATTCGAAATCCGCTAGCGTGAGTCCGCCGCACCCAAGGAAAATGACGGAACCTTTCGCTGCCGCTGCCTCGATGCGCTTGGCCCGTGTGATTTATACGCGGGTCGAGACGCGGCTCAATCCGGACTACCAGGTGCTTGGCTTCTCCCCGACGGCCGCGGCGCTGGTGAGTTCCCGTGCGCTTGACGGCTTCTTCCACGGCCTGCTCGGCCAGCCCGACACGCTTACCGGCTTCGAGCGCGCGTGCTTGTTTGCGCCACTGTTCGCGCCAGCAGGCCCCGCCAGCACGGGCACGGTGTGGGTCGCCGGCCTCGCCCGCGCCTCGGACAAGCCGGACCGTCACGGCCGTACCGGCATTCTCAACTTCAGCGTATTGCTGCTGACCGAGGAGCAGGCGGCGGCCTTGTCCTTCAATCCGTGGCCGTTGTTCGAGCCCGTCCTAAGCGAGCGGGCGTTCCCGTTCATTGACGACCCGGAGGCGCGCGTCGCCGACTTCGAGTATACGCCACACGGGCAAGCGACGGCGAGAGAAGGGGGGGAAGCGTCCTCGCCGTATCAACGACCGCCGCAGGTGCACGAGTCGCTAACGCACGTACTCGAAGCAGTTCGCTCGAACCGTTGTGTGCTGATTCGCGCACGCAGTCCGCGCACGCCGGCACGCGACTTGGAAGCGGCGCTGCGCGAGGTGCACACGGCGCTACCGCCGGAGGAACGGGTGCGCGTTCCGTTCTTGACCCACTCGTTCCGTCCGGGGACGAGTGCGGCGCGCCTGAAGCTGCTCGCCGCGCCGGCGCATTCGCCACAGGCCGAAGAGGACTGGCGCCGCGTGGTGGAGCGCTACACACCCGGTGCTGGAGCAACGGACGCTAGCGCCCCTCTCGAGGTCTGGCGCCAAAGCACCGCCGCTGCGTTGCAAGCCGCCGCCGCACTGGCCGCCGCCACGCCGGAAGCTGAACCGCAGCGCACGCCCGTTCACGTCCCCCGGCCGGCGCCGAACGACCGACGTCGCCTGAGCAAGAACGCGTGGCGCTCCGGGCGCGTCCTGCTTGCCGTGCTTGCGCTCGGCGTCGGCGTCGCTCTCGCAAGTTGGCTGCTCGAGCCTGTGCCACCCGACGGCGCCCCCAACGGCAATGCGGAGAAACCTGCGGTTAGCCAGAACAGCGAACCCAGTGACCGACCAAGCGGCACCGCGGGCGAGCCTCCCGGCGACCCTGTGCCGGACCCCGCTGACGACACGCCGCCCGGACCTGCGCCGCCGCCGGAGGCTACGTCGTTGAGTTCCGAAACCCAAGCGGCCCTCGACAAGTTCCACGCCCGCTGGCGTGCGACGGGCCTCTGGGGGGGGCGCAACGGTGACGCGAGCGCTCGCGAGGAGTTCGAGCGTTTCCTCGAGCCGTTCCGCAAGTGGCTGCACGAGTCCGCGCCGCCGGAGGCGACGAAGTGGCCGCCGAAGCTTCGCCGCTTTGCCACCGAGGTCGCGCTGACGGGATGGCGACTCGACGGCCGTGCCGCCTCGGACCTCGCCGTGAGTTACCGCCTTGTACTCGAACTGACGCTGCCGGCAGACTACGCCGTGCATCCCATCCGCATGGATTACGTATTGCCCGGTGCGGTGCTGCCGAGCCGGCATTGGCGGCTGACGAAGCCGTTGACGGTGCAGATGCCCCCGGAGGAGTTGCCAGCACCACACCTGTCGTTTGGGCCGGGCGAGACCGGCGGCGAGCTACGTGTCCGCGCACTCGTGCATCCGCCGGCATCCAAGCAAGTCGCCGCCGAGCAACCGCCGCAGCCCGTCGAAGTGGCCGGCCGCTCCGAGGTGCCGAACGTTGACGCGGTACTCGCCGCGGACTCTCCGCTGCGCATCCCGTTGAGCGACGCCCACGGCGGCGTGGCGATGACCCTCGCACTGGAACGGTTCTACGTCGAGCCCACCGAGGCCACCCGTCGCGCCGGATTTCCCGACGCAAGCATCCCCGTTTACCGGGACTGACCGCAGGCTCCGGCCTGGGCGACCCTCGTCCCCCTGCCGGGCGACAACAAGGCATGCTCGTCCCCTTCCCGCGGATGGGGGCAATACAGCGGCATCAGAAATGGTGGATAACGGAGTTCGCGCCGCGCCCACGGACTTCGCCCGTGCGGAGGGTCGCACGGTACGGGCAAAGCCCACGGGCTTCGCCCGTGGGTCGGATCCTGTTTGCACCCCAGACTCACGGGCGAAGCCCGTGGGCTTGTTAGTCACCTGCACACCCACGACATCAATCTTGACGGACTGCTAGCCTTCGGCCTCGAGCTCGCCTTTTTCTAAGGCTTCACCGATTTGGCGAATCAGCGCTTGGTTGGCCGCATGACCCGAGCGGATGCTAAGGATGCGAGCGCGCAGGTCGGTACCCAACAGCGAAAGGTCGCCGATCAGGTCGAGCACCTTGTGGCGGGCGCACTCGTCCGGAAAGCGCAGCGAGTTCTCCACCGGCCCCGCGTCTCCCATCACGAGCGTATTCGTGGTGTCGGCTCCCTTGCCAAGACCCGCCGCCTGCAGCATGCGCGCCTCCTGCTCGAGCACGAACGTGCGGGCCGGGGCAATGTCGCGCGCATACGTTTCCGGCTCAAGACTTGTCTCGACGAACTGCTTGAGCAACGGGTGCGGGTAGTCGAGCGTGGAGGACACATGAAACTCACCGGCCGACGGCGGCAGCGCCACGAGCGTCATCCCCCCGACCACGTGCCAAATGGGGTGGCGCAGCGTGACGACGCGGCGAGATGCCTCCTGCTCGACGAGCCCCGCTTGCTGGACGAGATTAACATACTCGGCCGCGGAGCCGTCCATCCCGGGCAATTCGATCGCGTCCACCTCGACGCGCACATTGTCCACTTGCAGGCCGCGCAGCGCCGAGAGGAGGTGCTCGACGGTGTGAATCTCGCAGGACTCGTTGAGCAAGGCGGTGCGACGTTCGCGCTCGGTAATGTAGCGCCAATGCGCCCTCACCTCCGGCGAGCCCGGCAAGTCGGCACGAGCAAGCACAATCCCCGTACCGGCCTCGGCCGGAAGCAGCGTAACGGTGCAGCGCGCGCCGCTGTGCAAACCGATCCCACTCAAGCTGGCGCGCTCTCGGATGGTACGTTGACGCGGCAAGGCAGTGAAAAGGCAAAAGGGGCGTCCATGCGTGCGCACCGAGGATACTTTTACCGCCCTTCACTGGCAACGCACGACTTGAAAGCCCGTGCATCCCGCAAATGGGGAAACCTCGAGAACAAGCCCACGGCCTGCGGCCCGTGGGTCCGTCCACCTCCGGCACTTCACCCACGGGCCGCAGGCCGCAAGCCGTGGGCTTGCAAGGACTCCGTTTCCCCACTTGCGGCATGCAAGGCTTGAAAGCAGGAGCTGCCACCACTAGTTGCAGAAACATGGACGGAACCACGTAGGCAAGGCGGGTCTGGACCTTGCGTTCCTGCGGCCTCTCCAGGCCAATGCTGCGCTTCGCGCGTCAAGTTGGTCGAGGCCTTGGAACGGTAGAGAGCACGGAGGCCGGCCCTACGGACCGGGGCTGGTCGCTCTTGTTTCCCGCGCGCCCGCCTGTTCGAATCCGCGGTTGCAAATGCCCGCGGACCTGGGCCCATCAGCGAGTGAAGTCGAAGTCGCGATAGGTTTCGTAGGTGCCAAGCGGGCGCTCGGCGAAGTTGAACAGTGGCGTGATCTTGGAAATTGCGACGTTGATGTCGTGCAGCGAATCCGAGTCGACGTATACGATGTCGCCGTCGCGCAGCATGATGTCGCGGGCGCGGCCCTTGACAAT
>SKZP01000123.1 GCA_007127275.1 Planctomycetota bacterium | reverse complement strand
GGTAGCGGCCGCTGGGCAGGTACTCGCGGTAGGCCTCGCGCACCGCGGCGATAAGGCTGCGGTCGCGGATGTGGCGGCCGTTGAGAAACAGCAGGATGCGGCTGGCGTTGGGCCGCGTGTACTCCGGGGTGGCGATCAGCGCATGCAGCGAAAGCCCCGCCTCACAGTAGTTCACCTCGCACAGCGACGGCGCGCAGGCCGGGCCCCACAGCTCGATCAACCGCTCGCGCACCTGCTCGACCGGGGCAAGCTCGAAGACGAGCCGCTCGTCGTGGCGCAGCGTGAAGCCGACCTCCGGATGCGGCAAGGCGAGCCGCTGCAACGCCTCGACGACGTGGGAGAGCTCGGTGGAGGCACCTTTGAGAAACTTGAAGCGCGCCGGGGTCGTCGCGAACAGCTCGCGCACCTCGATCTCGCAGCCGACCGGGCAGCCGCACGGTTTGAGCTCGCCGAGCTCGCCGAAGCGGGAGGTCAGCTCCGCACCGCCGCGTTGCGCGTCGTCGCGGCGCCGGGCGCGCACGGTCAGCTCGCCGATGCTTGCAATGCTCGCCAGCGCCTCGCCGCGAAAGCCGAGGGTGGCGATGTGCAACAAATCGCTCGCCGCCTTGAGCTTGCTCGTCGCGTGGCTGGCAAGCGCCAGGGGTAGCTCCTCGGCGGCCATCCCGCAGCCGTCGTCGCGCACGCGGATCCGTCGTTTCCCCCCCTGCTCCAAGGCGACCTCGACCCGCCGCGCCCCCGCATCGAGGCTATTCTCGCCGAGTTCCTTGACGACCGCAGCGGGACGCTCGATCACCTCGCCGGCGGCAATCCGGTTGACGATCTCCGGGGCGAGCTTGACGATGTGCGTCGCCGCCGTGTCGGTGGGCTGTCCGGTAATCGACATCGTGGCCTGCGGGGGCGTGGCGCGACAGGGTTGCTAACAGTATACAAGGCGAGCCGGCGCCGCGCCAGCGGGCCGCGGGGATTCCGTCCGCGCGCTCGGTCTCGGCAGCTGCCCCGCCGGGTCGCGTTGCGCCGGGGCCCCAAGGTCCCCGTGCGCGCGGTGCGCCGGTCGCCGCTCTCCGACAGGCGACGGCGGCTGGTCGAACTCGAGGACGACCGGCTATGCTGGGGAGGAGACTTGGTTTCTTTTCGCGAGGCGCCCGTAGTGGACGCAGGAGTCGTCATGCCGTCAGCCAACCCGTCGTCGTCGCCGGTACCGATTTCCTTGCTGTCGTGCCCAGCGTTTGTGCGGCGTTCGCAGCGGCGTCGCGGGGTGGCGCTGATTCTTGCCTTTGCGGTGCTGGTCTCGCTGTTCATGCTTGCGATGCCGTTTGTGCGCAGCATGCATACCAAGCGGGAGGTGGTGCACAGTCACGCGCACCAACTGGAGGCGCGGGGCGACGCCGAGAGTGCGCGGGCCCTCGCCTACGCGCGGCTGCGCCAGACGCATACCGCCGTGCAGCAGCGGCAAGCGCGCGACCCCGAGTTCGAGCCGATTGCGCGCTGGATTCTCCACGGGCTCGACCCGCCGATCTCCCCCGAGGTGGACACCGTCTACGAGTTCGACGTCGAGCCGTTGCTCAACGACCTGCTCGTCCACCGCACCTTTTTGGAGCGCCAGGAGTTGCTCGACGTGCAAAGCGCGCGGGGGCGTCTCTGGTCGGTGCGCGTCGAGGACGAGCAGGGGAAGGTCTGTGCGAACACCGCCTCGCCGCTTCTGCTGGGCAACCTCATGGGAGGGAGCGTGCTGAGCGAAGAGATCACCCCGCAGCAGCAGTCGATCCCGATCGAATACGGCGGGGGGCTGCCGCCGCGCAACGGCTTCGTCGTCATCGGCAACGAGCTGATCTTTTACGAGGCCTGCGTGCCGGGGGGCTCGCCGGGGACGCCGTGGCAACTCGTCGGTTGCATCCGCGGGCGGCCCGACCTGACGCGGCGTTTTCTGGGCTGGAGTGATGAAAGCCGGCTGACCGAGCGGCGCGGCCTCTATGGCGAGGAGTTCGCGGAGGAGTCGCGGCACCGCGCCGGTACGCCGGTCGTTCCCGGCATTGCCTACAAGCTGCACCGCTTCAAGGTGGAGCCGGTGGTCGAGCAGCGCCCGGCGAAGTTTCGCGACGTCCCGGGGATGCGGGTGGTCGAGAATTATCCGCTCTTCGGCGGCGGCCCGGCGGAGCGGATCACCGACGAGCAGTATGCGGCGGCGCGGCCGTTTCTTACCACGGTCTCGCAGCCGGCGCCGCTGGGGTATCCGTCGTGGTTCTTGCCGCACGTGTTTCGCAGAACGCTACCGGAGCGGGAAGAGCCGTGGATCGAGCTCGACGACAATCGCGGCGTCCAACGCGGCTCGGTGTTGCGCTTCACCACGTTGGCAAGGGGGGACTCGGTGCCGGCATCGCTCCCCGCGGCGGAGGCGGAGGACAACTCGTACTGGTGCCCGCCGATGCGCGAGTCGCAGCCGCCGCAGCCGCGCAGGCCGCCGGATTGGGACGTGTGGAGCCCGGCTTCGCCGGTGCGCGCGGAAACCTTCGCCACGGTCGTCGAGGTCGACCCGCGCCGGCCCCACGTGGTGCGGCTCGACCGTCGCGTCGACGAGCGTGCCTACCCCAACCAAACGATCGTCGAGGTGCTGCGCCGGGCGCCGGTGAACATCAACACCGCCCCGGTCGAGGTCCTGATCGCGATCTTCCACGGCGTCGGTCTGCGCGGTGGCGAAGGGATTCCCTACACCCAGGCGGCGGCGCTTGCGCGAGCGGTCTATGCGCGGATCCATGATCCCGTCAGTCCGGAGCCGTTCGTCGGCTTCGCCGACTTCCAGGCGTTTTTGTTCGCACACGGCGGGGAGATCGGCCTCGAGCCGTCGCAAATCCAGGCGCTGCTGCTCAACGCGCGAGTCAACCACCACCGCAACCTGGCCGCGGCGACGGCGCCGTTCGTCTACCGCAGCTACGACACCTTTACCGTCGAGGCGACCGCGAAACGCACCGCCGAGCCGTTCGACGGCTCGCCGGGCTTGCCGTTCGCCACCCACGGCATTCGCGACGTGATTACCTTCGGCTCCTCGGGGATTGAGGGTGAGGTCGACCACACGCCGCTCTCGCGGTTGCTCGAGTTGCGGCGACTCGGCTTCGGCGGCGGCTTGCACCTCGAGGAGGGCTCGCACGAACAGGGCGTCATCTCGCTGCCTCCCAAGCCCGACGAGCGCTCGGTTCGCACCGAAAACCGGACGTTGCACGACTTCTCCGGTCTGGGCCGGCGCTACGACGACGTCGTCGAGTTCGACGCCGCGCCGATCGTTTCCGACCGCCTGCCGGCACTCGTCTCCGAGGAGGAAGCACAAGGCAACGGCGAGCCAGACGCCGCGCGAGACGAGGCGGCGCAAAACTACCTGGCCAACGGGCGGGTGGCGTTCTGGATCCGTCCCGAGGCGCTGCGCGAGGAGCGGGAAACGGTGCTGTTCGACATTGGCGACGAGGAGTTTTCGAACCGACTCTCGGTCGTCTACGACAGGGAGCGCGAGGCGCTGGTGATGCGGATGGCCGACGCCTCGCTCGAGCGGGCCTTCCACGAGATCGTCTATCCGGTTCGCTCCGGGGAGGAGGTGGCGAGCCTGCCGTGGCGGCGCGAGGACGTCACCGGGGAGGAGCCGCCCGCGGTTGCCGGAATGCGCGACGAGGTCTGGTATCACGTCGAGGCGTTCTGGCAGGGGCTCGCGTTTGGCGACGCCGCCGTGCGCGACGAAAAGCTAGCTGCGCGGATGACGCTCTTGATCGACGGCTTGCCGGTGACGCCAATCTACCGCGATCACGCCTACGAGAGCTTCACACGCTACGACGAAGACAGCGATCGTCCCCGTGAGATGCATGGCCGTCTCGCCGAGCTGATGTTGTCGCCGGATCCCACCGGGCGCATCGAGGATCCGGATGCGGAAAACGCGTGGTGGCGGGTCGAGTTGGACGACGTCCGTGAGTTCCCGCCCCGCGGCGTCGTCACCGTCAACGGCGAGGTGATCGAGTACTCGGTGATCGAAGGGAACGCGCTGACCGGCGAACTCGTCGAGGTGGAGACGGCGGAGGAGGAAGAATCGTACTTCGTGATCGAGGGCTTTCAGCGCGGCGCCCGCGGCACGCAGGCCCGGTACCACCCGGAGGATTCGTTCGTCGCCCCGTTCGGCTACTCGGCGCGACTCGTCTCCCATCGCTGGGCGCGATATCTGCCGGCGGCGCGTGGCCAATCGCTCGACCCCGCCGGCGCGACCGCGAGCGGTACCATCGTCAATCGGGTGTACAACGAGGAATATGTCGACTCGCGAACCTACGGCCCCGAGTCCGGCTTGCCGGCGGTTACCGACGGACTGGAACTCTACCTCGAGGACTTTCCCCCGAGCGGGTACATGCTTGTCCACGGCTACGCCGTCGAACGCTACCGGAATCTCGGCACCGAGGAAGAGCCGCGGTTCGAAGCGGTGCTGTTCGGCGCGGACGACCCGGACGACGATCACCCGCGCAACTATCCCGGTCGCGTCTGCTACGAGATCATTTACTACGACGGCATCGTCGAGGACGAGGAGAGTGACGCGGTATATCTGCGCAACGTCGTGCGCAACGCGCTGCCAGTGGAAAACATCCCCGAGGAGGGCTACCAGGGCCAAGGGGTGTTCAACTTCATCAATCTCTCCCGCGTCGACATCATCTCCTGGAAGGTGACGCCGTCTTCGGGCTACCTCGAGGAGGGAGGTTTCGTGCAGCTCAGCGAAAGCGAGGAGGTGCTTCGCTACACGCAGGTGCAGGGAGAGTACCTCGTCTTCAACGACGCAAGCCGCAGTCGCGCCAACCGCGGCAACGCCTGGCGCGGCCAGCTCAGTACGTCGCGCACGACGCTCGACGACCCGCCCGTCCAGCGGGCGTTGCCGGTGTTTCGCGTGCGGGGACGCGACACCGTCCGGCGGCCGGTGGGCGTCGGTGACCCGCTGACGGTCGTGCACGGCCAGAACGAGCGACGCGTCAACACCCACCGCGACGACCGGACGCGCCGGCTTCGGGTGCACTGGACACGGTCGACGTCCATGCGCGAGCAGTGGGTGACGCTCGACGACTTCGTCCCCTACGACTACGTCCCGTTCGACATCGCCGCGGAGGACCGCGCCGACGACGGAGCGCTCGGTACGCGCCTGCTCAAGTGGCCCTCGGGGGAATTGCCCGCGGTGACCCCGGAGAGCGTCAGTCTGGGCGGTCGTTCGGAAAGCTGGGCGATGGGAGAGCGAGGAGCGGTGGGGCGGTTCGAACTGGACGAGGTACGGATCGAGCGACACCGCCGCTACCCCGCGGGCGTGGGACATCGCGAGCGACTCGTCGCGATGCGGCCGCTGCTGAAGATCGACCGGCCGGGTTCGTGGTCGGCGTATGAAGAACGGATCGACGAGGAAGACTACGAGCCGTTGCAAAACCTGGTCACCATGGCCTGGGTCGACTTCGACCCGCGCAGCGAGGGCTTCGACGAAGATGCCGGGGTGATCAAACTCGGCGACGAGTTCATTGCCTACCGCGGCATTGAAGAGATCACCATCGAGGATCCGAACAGCGAAGAAGAGATTTCCTTTTACGCGTTCGACAACCTCGTGCGCGGCTTCCTGTTCTCGCCGATTCGCAACCACCACTCCGGTACCGAGATCATCAATCTGTATCCCATGCGCG
>SKZP01000223.1 GCA_007127275.1 Planctomycetota bacterium | reverse complement strand
CGCTCGAGCCCCACCGCCTCGACGGTCTCGCCGACCCGCCCCTGGGGCAGATCGAGGTGTAGCCATTGATCGGCCTCGCTGTCGTAGGTCAAAAGGCGCGGCTGGTGCGGGTGTACCGCAAGGCCCTCGTGGAGCCGTGTGAGCCGCTGCGGCTCACCGGTGTCGTCGAGCGGCAGCAACTCGGCCTGCGCGTCGCCGCCGCGGGTGAGGCCGACGAGGAGCAGCGCCGGCTCGGTGGGATGGGTGCGCACACGCTCGATGCGGCGCCAGCGCAGGCTCGAGGCGAGCCGTGATTCCTCAAGGCCGGCCCGAAGGTCGAGCCGGGCGACCTGCACATGACCGTCCCCGTCGCGCAACGTCAAAAAGGCTACGTGGTCCGAATCATCCACGGCGACGGCGTCGATGCGGTCTTGCGTGACGAGCTTCGCCGGCTTGCCGTAGACCTCGCCGACGACATTGCGCCGCTCCTCGGACGCCGGAATCCAGTCCCGCGCGCGCTGCGCGATGCGCACGAGGTCCAATTCGGAGATCAACGCGGCGGCCGCCACGTCGATCCGGCCCGCGCCGTCGTCCTCCCAGCGGTCGATACGCACATAAACGTACTCGTGGGCGACGTCCCGCAACCCGGGAATCCGCGAGAAGGGCCGCTGTTGCTGCTCCGGGATGTAGTAATGTCCGAGCACCGCAATCAACGCGTTGAACTGTATGTCGCGCAGCACCTCCTCCGGCGTGCCGCGCCAGGGGCCCTCGATGTCGAGCCTGCGAATGCCGAACGCCGCCGATGGAACCGGTGGCATCTCGAAGCCTTCGACGGGAATCTCGATGTCGCTGACCAGCTCCCCTTGCGGGTCGGAGACCACGGCGAGCCGAATCGAGCGCGCATTGCCCGCACGGTCGGTAACCGTAAGCCGGTGCCGGCTCTCCCCGGGGGGCAAGTCGGTGAAGCGCGCAAGATAGCTCGGCACGACCTCCGGGACGCCCGGCGGCGGCACCGTCGCCCGCTGCAGCGGCTCCCCTGCGATCTCCACCGTGGCGATGCCGTTCTCGTCAGTCGCGGCAACGGTGAACGCAACTTCCGCCTCCCGCGTAATGATCGGCGCGGGATTCACGCCGAGCGGCACCTCGTTTCCCTCGACCCAGACCTGCGGCGGCGTCAGATCGCAGACGATGTCGAAGGAGAGCGTCGTTTCCCGTCCGACGACGTCGCGCACGCCGATCTCATGCGAGTGCCGGCCTTCCTCGACCTCGAACGAGAAGGTGCCGAGCGCCTCGAGCGGCGGCGTCTCGAACTCCCCGTCGGTTTCGTAGGCACCGCTCATCCAATGGGCGGCAATGCCGGCGTCGTCGCTGGCGCGCACGGTTATCTCGAACCGCTCCTCGGTCACGAACAACCGCCCCTGTTCGTCCACCTCGTGCGAAAGCAGTTCGAGCTCCGGCGGGTGCGCGTCGAAGACGTACGGAAACCGGTAACGGCTCGTCGACCCCTCCTCGTCGTCAAGGTGCACCTCGACGTCGAAGCTCGGCGCCGGCGCCCCTTGCTCGACGTCGACGAAGTCGCGCTTCGGCTCGAGTGCGACCTCGAGGCGCACCGAATCGGCGTGCGGCTCGGCAAGCTGCGTCCCGTCGAGGAGAACGCGCGCGATCGGCGCCGGGGCCTCGATCTTCAAGACCGTCTCGAGCGGCGCGTCGTCGCGCGTGTACGGCTCGAAGTCGTCGCGCCAGGTAAACGCGGTTCCGGTAGCCTCGTCGGTGAAGGCGACCGGCCGTTCGGCGAACGGGTCACGCTCTTCGTCGTGCGCGGTCTCCTCGCCGTTGTCGCCCCGGTCGTGCGTCTCCGGTGTGCCGTTGCAGGCGAGTAGGAAAAGGGCGAGCGCGAACCCGGCGAGGCCGAGGGCGACAAGCGCCCGGGCGTAGGGCCGCCTCGAATCGGAGGACAAAGGGACCGCGGAATCGGGGAGAAGGTTCATATCCGGCACGGCAGAACTCGATCAGGGGGCGTAAACAGGCGCGAGACGTTCCACTTCTACTGTTCGTCGAGGCGCACGCGGACGATGTATCCCTCGGAAAGCCCCCAGAAACGAAGAGGGCCAGACCCGCTTCCCTCGACCGGTCGCAGCGACATAAGCCGCGGGGCGGGAAAGCTCTGCGAGGCACCGAGGTCGCGGGCCACCATGTGCCATTCGGCCGACTCTCCCTCGCCGGTCTGCACGACGAAACGCTCCTCGTCGAGCAGGGTAAGCGAGCGAATCTCGCCGGGCAACGGTCGTTGGGCCACGGGCTCGTCGGAAAGAAAGCCCTCGAAGCGGGCAAGTACTCCGCCGGGCATCACGGCGTACCAGACGCCGAGTTCGTCGGGATCGGCCAGTAGGTGCCGAGCCTCGATGTCCAGCGTGGCGACGAGGCGGCGCTGTGTAACCGACCAGACCGTCAGCGTGCCCTCGCGGCTTACCGCGACGTAGCGGCCGTTGCGCAGAATCGTCACCGGCCCGTCGGGGCGCCCCGTCACCGGCAGCGTGAACGCGCGACCGGCGCGCCGCGTATCGAGCAGGAACAGCTCGCCGCTGGGCCGTTGCAGGACCATCAGGCCGCTTTCGATGTCGGCATACCACGGACTGCCGGGCTCGATCTCGAGCGCGTTCGAGCGGGGCTCACCACTTTGAGTGGAGTAGATGGCCACCTCTCCGGCCTCGGTGGAAATGGCGACGCGATGCGTGCCGATCCACCGAACACGCTCGGGGGCCGCCCCCTCCAGCGCACGAAGCAAATTCTGGCTGACCAGCTCGCCCCCTTCATCGTAGACGAGCAGTTCGGGCACCGACTCGGCGGTCACGGAGACAACGCGTTGTCCGTCGAAATCGAAGCAGGCGGCGCGGCGGTAGGGTTCGTGCGGGGGGGGAAAAAAGCCCTCGACATCGAAGCGATCCACTTCGCGCAGTGCCCGCACCGGCTCCGGAATCACGCCACGCACCGAAAAGACGAACGTCTCGACCTGTTCGAGACCGTCGATGACGTGAATTTCGAGCTCCATTCCGTCGTACAGGTGCACCGGGCCGTAAAACACGTACCTGGCGCCATACGTCGCCGACGGGTCAAGCTCGAGATCCTGACCGGCAACGCGCACCTGCGGCTCCTCGAGTTCCAGGACGGTCACCTCCAGCTCGACCGGCTCCTCCCGTTCCTCATCGAGGCGAACGTCCAAGTCCCGTCCTTCGCGCCACACCGAGACGCCGTCCAGGCGCACCTCGACAAGCCGTGGCAGATTGGGGTCCGTTCGCGTGATCACCAACCGGCTTGTGCTCCGGTTGCGAGCCACGTCTTCGGCGGCAAGGTCGATGTAGTTCTCGCCGATACCGAGCGACATCGCGATGGAGAAGCGCCGGCGCGTGTCGCCACGCTCGCCGTCCACCGTGATGGAGACGCGACTCGGGCTCTGAAGATCATCATCGAGGTCGTCGTCGTATCTGACCACGGAGCGCACCCCGTTGTCGTCCTCGACGATGCCCTGCACGGTGATCTCGGATTCTTCCACGGTAAAGACGGGGCTTTCGCCCTCGCTCGAGAGAATGTGGATGCTCGGCGGCTCGGTGTCGACGATAAAGTCCTGCAATAGTTCGGTAACATTGCCCGCCTTGTCGGTGGCCTCGACGTGAACGCGGTACTCGCCGTCACCGGGAAACTCGAAGACCGACTCGTAGCTTACCTCGTTGGGATCCTCGACGGGGACCTCGACGTCACGTCCGTCCCAGCGCCGAAACGACACGGCCTCGAGCCCGACGATGTCGTGCACGCGTAGCCGCACCTCCACGTCCGTTTCGTTGACCAGGAACGGAACCGCGAGATTGTCGCGCGCCTCCCGGCGCCGGTCGCGGCGCACGTCTCTCGGGCGGGTGAAGCGAACCCGCGGCGCCATCCGGTCGATGCGCGTCTCGAAGACGGTGTCGTGAGTGCCCTCGGCGTGCACAAGCTCGATCTCGAAGCGTGTCGACTCCTGGTCCTCCTGCACCGACATCTCGATCTGAAACTCCTCGTGGGACAACCGGCCGTCGATCGGCTCCCCGTCCGGGTCGAGCAGTCGTGCCGAGAAACCGCGCCACGAAAGTTCTCCGCGCCGTAGCCGCTCGCCATTGATGCGCACCTGTTCGACGGGTGCTGGGGCGACGACGCGAAGCGTGCGGCGCACCTCCGGCTCGTTGCTGTACCGAGGGAAGCGCCCGTCGCGCCAGGTGAAGACGACGTCGTCCGCCCCCCCGTTCTCTTCCTCGCCGCCGATGCGCACGACGGATCCATTGTCTTCCGCGACCTTGTCTTGCTCGTCGTGCGCCTCGCCGGGCAGCAAGAAAAGGCCCAGTCCCACGGCAATGCCGAGCGCGACAACGCCGAGACCCAGCAGCAACAGCGTGCGCCGGTGGTTGCCCCCCGTGCCGGCCGCGGTCGCCGGCGGCGAGGCGCGTCGCCCGCTCGTCCGAGCGTTAGTGCGCGCCATGCGCGAGCGTGGCCTGGGAAGGGAGGCAGCCTCCTTTTCACCGACTCCCTTGTGCGCGGCGCCGGGACGTTTGCCCACCGGCTCCGGGGGGCGCGGCGGCGGCGTGCCACGTCCCGTCCCGTCACGGTTTTGGACGCCGCTGTGCCGGCCGCCCGGACGCACGTTCGTGCTCGAGCCGCCCGCACCGCCCCCGTCAATGGCGCCGAGATCGCCCCGCGGCACGTTGTTGCCGAGAAACGTTGGCACAAGGAACGCCGTACGCCCCGAGCCGGTTGTCGGATCCGGCCGTTCCTCCGGCGTCGGTGGCGGATTGGGGGCGCTGCCCTTCGTAGCGGAGGGCTCGACAGCGGTGGCGGAAAGGACGTTTCGTGACGACATAGTGAACCGAAAGGCGCAAGCCAGACGACCGAGCCGGAAATCCGAGCGACGGCAGCGGCATGGGAAGGAGACCGCCTCACAGTGTAACGAGCCGAGCAATGGGCGGCAACGTTCTGGCGCACAACCCGTGCGACTCAGTTTTTCGGAGATTGCCTGTATTTCCGGGGGCTTCGCCCGGTGGGTCGCACCCGGACCGGCGTTACGCCACGGGCGAAGCGCGAAGCCCGTCGCCTTGAAACCACCACCGTTTACACCGTGGAGAGGCGCGGGAGCACGTCACCGACTCCGCGCTGTCAAGCCTCGGCGTGCCACGCAAGGGTGAGCTCAATCCTGCAGCTTCAAGGCGCTTGGCGGAACCTTGCGCAGCCGGCGGGAGTGGCTCGGAATGGTCGGCAATTCGAAGCGCAGGTAGCGGGCCACACGGTCAATCAACCAGCGCGGCCGGTCATGCTGTAAGCAATGCCCCGCCTCCGGCACCGTCTCCGCAATCAAGCGGTCCGAGGGGATGTGGCGCCGGTAAAAGTGAAAACCCTCGAGTGGCAAGATGCGGTCAAGCTCCCCCCACAGCAACAAGGTGGGCGGCTGCAGCCCGCGCAGCTTCTCGGCGTCGAAGAGGTCCTTGGTGCTCAAGTGCGCGAGCAACTCCTGTAGGAACGGGCGGTTGAACACGCCGCGGTTCACGTTCTGCACGAGCGACGTATTGAGCAGCAACGGCGGGTGCATGAAAATCTTCGGCATCAACCGGGCGACATCCTCGTTGTCTTGCAGGTTGAACTGCGAAAGGATCTCGCGCAGCTTCTGCTCGCTGGTCATGGCACCAGCGG
>SKZP01000005.1 GCA_007127275.1 Planctomycetota bacterium | reverse complement strand
TGAGCCACTTGGATGTGACGCCGTCTAGTTGTTCGAGCGAGCCGAGGGTTAGGGGATTGGCCCGGGCGATGCGCTCGAGCACCTCGTCCCAAACAATGTCGTGCGGGGCGACGTCGCGGCGGCGGGCCTCGTCGTGGCGCCAGCGCTTCAGTGCGGCGAAGCGGCCAGCGGCTTCTTCGTCTAGTGCCGACTGTTCGGGCTCGGCTGTGCTGTTCTCGGTTGCGGCTTCGCGAGGCGGGGTTGGTGACTCCGGTTGGTTCGCGTGCTCGGGTGTTTGCGGTGTGGGCACCTCGGCTTGGGGCGCCTCGGAGGCCTTCGCTTGCTCGGCCTGCGCTGGGTCGGCTTCCTTGCTTGGCTCCTCGTCGTTGTTGAGATGTTCGCCGACGATGCGTAGCAGGTCGTCGCCGTAGGCATCGAGGGTGCGCGGGCCGATGCGCTTCATTGCGCCGAGCTCTTCGCGGCTGGTGGGCTTGCGCGCGGCGATGTTGCGCAAGGTCTCGTTGGCGGCGACGCGAAACGCCGGAAAGCTGAAGCGCTCCGCCGTCGCGGCGCGCCACGCCCGCAAGGCGTCATACAACGCCGGGTCCGGCTCCGGCATGGGCGGCTCCTCCGGCGCTTGTTGCGACTCCGGTGGTGCGTGCTCCACGGGCGCCGACGGCGCACTCGGCTGCGCGTGCACCGGCGGCGGAGCGACGGGTTGCTCCTGCTCGGCCACCTCGCCAGCCAACGCCGCCACGTCGGCGACGCGCGGCAGCACGTCCGCCGCCTTGCGGGCGAGCACCTCCTCGCCGCGTTCGCTCAAACGGCAGCGCTGGTGCTTATCCTGCGAGTTCTTGCGGTACAGCTCGAGCAGCCCCGCACCAAGCAACGCGTCGACGGCACGGTTGAGCGTCTCCGAATTCAGCGAACTGTGCCTTCCGTACTCGGCGTGACGGTCGAGCTTCCACTCGAGCAGCTTCGCATCCCGTGAGCCGACGAGGATCTGCGTAAGCCGGCGGGAGCCGAACGTGCCGCGTAGCTTCTTCGCAAGATTCAAGATGTCCCAGACCACGTCGATCGCCTGCTCGGAAAGCTCCGCCGTGACGCCGCCGGTGGCGGCTGAGCCACGGCGCCGCCCCGACGGTGAAGCGGCCGTGCCGGTGCAGACGTCGCACGAGTCACCGCAGTCGGCGGCACTCGGGTCGCCGAAATACTCGAGCAGGTAATGGTGGCGGCACCTGTATGTCTCTGCATACTGCACCATCTGGTCGAGCTTCGAAAAGGCAGCGTCGCGCTTGGCGTGTAAGAAATCCCAGTCGAGGTCCAACTCCTCGGCGCTCGCCTTGTCGCGCGCCACAATCCGCAACGCCCGACCCCGAAACGGCGGCTCGTACTGCAACACGCCGCGGTCTTGCAAAGCGCGCAGCACCGGGTGGAGCTTGTCCGTCTCCACGCCGATGCCGTCGGCCACCTCTTCCGGTTCGAGCATCACGCCGGAGGTGCGAACATTCGGCAGCTCATCCAAGTAGCGGTACAGCTTCGAGCGGTGACTGCCCGGTTGAAAGCGCGCCGAGCCGACGAGCCGAAAGGCGGCCTTGGCGCGGTGGTCGGTCAGCCGCTGCAACAGCCCCGCTTCCTCGAGCCGCTTCACAATGGTCGAGACGCCGTTGGTGTCCTTCACATACTCAAGCCCCTCGGCCACCTCGGCTCGCGTCTGCTCAATCACCTCGCCGGGAAAGTCGAGCAGCTTTTCCCACACTTCGCGGTAGGCCTCCGGCCGCGGGTTGTCCCCTTCGAGGAAGATCCGTTGCACCTCGAGGTCGCGTTGCGAATACAAGAGCACGCAGCGACTCGGCTTGCCGTCGCGTCCCGCACGGCCCGCTTCCTGGTAGTAGGCCTCGACGGTACCGGGGATGTCGTAGTGAACAATGAAGCGCACATCCGGCTTGTCGACACCGAGCCCGAAGGCATTCGTCGCGACAATCACGTCGAGCTTGCCTTTGAGAAACTTCTCCTGCACGTGAACACGTTCCACGTCTTCCATGCCGCCGTGGTAGTAGCCGGCGTTGACGCCAAGCTCCTGCAAGGCGGTGCAGCAACGTTCGACGTTGGGGCGCGTGGCACAGTAGACAATGCCGAAACGCCCGAGCGACTGGTAGGTTTCCTCGATGGCGCGGACCTTGTCCGCCTTGCGGTAGGCGGTACGCACCTCGAAGGTGAGGTTGTCGCGGCGAAAGCCGTGCACCTCGATGCGCATCTCCTGGCCGAGCTGCTCGCGGATGTCGGCCTGCACCTGCGGGGTGGCCGTGGCGGTGAAGCCGACGACCTGGCGCGGTTTGAGTTTCGCAATCACGTCGCGCAGCCGCGTGTAATGCGGGCGAAAGTCGTGGCCCCACTGGCTGATGCAGTGCGCCTCGTCGACGGCAAGCATGCGAATGGACTCCGGCAACCGGTACAGCGCATCCATGAAGCTGCGGCTTCCGAAGCGCTCCGGGGCAACGTAGAGCAAGCGCAAGTCATCTTCGCCGTAGGCCTCCGGGTCGGCCAGTGCGCGAATGCGGTCAATGACCTCGGATTGCTGATCCAGCGACTGCTCCGAGTTGATGTAGGCGACGAACCGTCCCAGGCCGAGCTCGCGCAGTTTGTCCACCTGATCCTTCATCAACGACTTCAGCGGCGAGATCACCAGCGTCAAGCCGCGACGCGCCAGCGCCGGCAACTGATACAGCAACGACTTGCCGCCGCCGGTCGGCATGACCACCAAAATGTTTTCGTTGCGCAGGATGGACTCGATGAACGGCACCTGCGCGGGTCGAAAGTCTTCGAAGCCGAAAAGATCCTGCAGTGCCGCACGCGCTTTGTTCAAAATCAGCTCGCTCGACGGAGGCGTCGACGCCGATGTCGTTGTCGTCGGAGCAGCCTCGGAGTTCGCGGTGTCGTCGGCCATGCGCACCCAACCAAGCGAAGCCTTCCACACAAAGTCAGCAAGGTGTGCGCCACTATACCAGCGAGTCTCACGCACACAAGGGGCGGTGGGGCGCGCGACGGTGCGGCAGCCCGCAGTTTATACGGGTTTGCGCGGGATGGCACCCGGTACCAACAACGGGCACCTGCACCGGCGGAGGCCTCCCCCGGTTGCGGGAAACGCCGTTCAACCGGCCTCGGGATACTCAATGATCGGTTCGTTGCTTCCCGGCTCGTAACGTACCTTGATGCCGGTCGAGGGTGTCTCGCGGTCGCCGACGAGAATGGCCACGCCGTGGCCCTTGGGCGGCAACGCCGGCTCCGGCAGTTGCTGCTTGCGGTGATACTCCGACACCGCCGCCCGGCGCAGCATCTGGTGTTGCAACTGAAGCCGTCGGCGCAGGTCGTCGCGCACATCCTTCAATGCGGCCACCTCTTCAATGTACCGCGACGGCGCCATTTGCCCCCGCGCCTTCATGGTCTCAATCTCCTCGAGCAGCTTGAGCATCTGCTGCTTGTGGTCGAGCACCCGCGACTCCGCGTCGCGCTTTTGCTTGTCGACCTCGTGATACTTGTCGAAAAGGGACTTTTGCCGTTCGGTGATCTTCTTCAACCGTTGGATGAGTACGTCTGGCGACGCCCCCTCGCCCGCAGCGATTTGCTGCGTGAGCTGCACGAGCTTTTCCGACTCCTGGTCAAGGTTCGCCTTCATCTTGGCAAGCTGCCGCTCGCGTTCAATGGCCTTCTTTTCCGCCTCGACCAACGCGAGAAAGTCCTCGCGCACCTGCTCGGCGAGCAGATCACGCTGTTCGTCGAGCAAGGTCACGTTGCGCTCGCGAATCACGGTCTCAACCGCTTCGTAGACCATTTCGCCGATGCGCTTGGTGTCGAGGACACGAACGCCTTCGTGCCCCTTCTTTCGGATCTCGTCGATGGAAAGCCGCGTGATCGCCGGATCCAGCTTCTTCTTAAACTGTCCCATTCCAACCCCCAAGTTCCGCAGGAAAGCCTCACCTCGAAGCCAGGATGTCGCAAGCCCCCATTCTACCGCCAAACGCGACGCCAAGGTAGCCACGTTTCCCAACGGAGTGCATCCGGCATTGGTTGTTGGCACTAGGCCTACAACGCGGGATTTGAGCCCCTCCCCCAAGCCCACGGGCTTCGCGCGTGGGTCGCACGCGAATTACGGTTCGCCCCCCGGTCGAAGCCCTTTCAACGGGATGCCTCCAACATTGCCGAGCGGCAACTGCAGGGACAAACGTGGCGCTGGTGCGGTGAGTCCGAAGGTGGAATTTGAGCGGGAGTTCACGCTCGCCTGCCGGACCTGGCAGGCAAAAACCATTGCAACCCCGGCATGCGCGGCTTGCCCGTCGCGGATTTGCTAGCAACCGTCTGCATCGCATCCCTTGCGCTCCGGCGAAAATGCCGGGAAGAGGCGAAGCGGTTGCGGTGTTGGTAGTAGGATGTAGCTTTTTCCGGTGCGTGTTGGACGACTCGGCGTCGGTCACTCGGCTCGCGCCTCGATTACGGACACAGGAGCAGGATGGTATGCCTACGTCACGAGCCCGAGGACGGCCTCGCTCTTTACGGATTACGCATGCGGCGTCGCTAATGCTTGCGCTGTTTGCGCTTTGGCTGTCGCCAACCACGCTTTCCACGGCCGCCGCCCAAGACTCGGCCGACGACCAGCCGGCACCGGCCCCCGAGTTCGCCTTGCCGGATCTCGACGGCAACCGCCACGCCCTGGAGGACTACCGTGGCAAGATTGTCCTGCTCGACTTCTGGTCGCGAAGCTGTAGGTCGTGCCTGCGACTGATGGATCAGTCGTACAAGCCCTTGCACGAAGAATACGGCGACGACGAGCGTTTCGCATTGATAGGAATCAGCACGGACAATCCCGCCGATCAACGGACTCTGGCCCAACAACACGGCTATGAATGGCTCAAACTCCACGACGAACGAGGAGAGGCGTTCCGCCAATACGGTGTGCGCTTTATTCCGTACGCCGTGTTGATCGACGAACACGGCAACAAGGTGCTCTCCGGAGCGGGCACGCAGCTCGACGACGCAATTCGGGAGTACCTGCAAACGCGGCTTGCCGAGGATGATCTTGCCGCGACCGCCAACGTGACCCCGGATGCACCGGCCGGTGCCTCCGAGGGCGGTTTCAATTCGTTGCAAGTCATTGTGCTGATTGCGGTGATTATCTTTGTGATCTTTTTGACGGTGCGCGACAAGAAGAAACAACCCGACACCGCGGCGGTGCAACGACGCCCCCCCTTCAACGGTGGTGCCCATGCCCCGGGACTCGGTGAGCCCTCCGCCCCAGGCGGCGGTGATTCTGGAGTAGGGCCCGCCGCACCGCCAAACGGCGGGGCCTCCCCTGCACAGGGGGAACAACAACCGCGAACCAACTTCATGGGGGGCGACCTCGGCAACTCCGACAACAAGTAGTGACAAGGGGAGCAGCCGCAGCGGGAGCGCGGTTCACGGGGTCGCGCATCCGCGTGGCGACATGACCCAAGGGTGTCCCGCGGACGAACCAAAGCCCAGCGACGCAGTCGGTGGATTGAAGTACCTACGACTCCCTGAATCCTAAACGACGTGCGTGCATTCCCGCACACGTGCAGGTTCTCCGTTGCCATACCCGTCAGCCCCTTTCGCCACGCATGCACGTTCAAGTTGCTCGGGAAACGCGAGCCGTGCATACCGCAAACGGGGAAACCTTGAGAACAAGCCCACGGG
>SKZP01000556.1 GCA_007127275.1 Planctomycetota bacterium | reverse complement strand
TTGCTGCAACAAGAGCCGACTGCACCCCCGCCCTCCGTACGTGGTTCCCTCCAAACATTGTTTTTGCACCAGTAGCCGGCTGCACCCCGTCGCGAGTTGCAGCTTTCGCCGGAGGGGCGCGAATGGTATGTCCCCGGAGGTCGCTGCGCACTCTAAGGATGTACGATACAAAGGGAAGAAATGATGACCACCGCTGCGCGTTTCGCCCTGCTTGCGGCTCTTGCGCTCGCACTGCTGCTGCCCGGCACCATTTTGCTCGCCCAGCAGGATAATGACGGCGTCGACAACGACAACAATAACAATAACGGCGAGCAAGCCCCCGCGGCGAACGACGCAAACGGCACTGAGGAACAGGACGCGCCGGCCGAGGAGCAGGTGAACGGCGAAGAGGAGGCAGAAGCGCCGGCGCGGGATGAGGACGAGGCGGAAAACGACGAAGCCGCGGAGGAGCAGGAAGAAGAGCCGGCAACGATTCAACTGCCCGAGCTTTCGTATCCGGATATGTTCGTGCTCGAACAGGACTTTTCCATCTCCTTGGAACTGGTCGTTGTCGTTGATGAGCACGAAATGGACCGCGTGCAGCGCGACCAGACGGCCCACGCCCGCACGCGCGTTCGAAATGTCGAGCTCGACGACGAACAACGCATGAGAAAAGCGCAGTTCCAGATGCTTGCGCGCTACTTGAGCAGGAGCACAGACGGTGCCCCCTCACGGCGCACCGAGTTCCCGTACCTGCAGCACCCCTACGCCGAGCTCGACCAGCATGGCGAGGTACGCGTGACCATTGAGGAGGGGGATGAGGAAACGAACGCACCCGAGCCCGTGGCCGAGGTGATTGGCGAGATGTTCCACTCGCTGCGCGCGGGCTTTCCGTTGCTCTCCTTCCTGGCCGAGGAGCCGCGGGTCATTGGTGACGAGATTACGCTCAGTTCCGAGTACGCGGCCGGCTTTTTCAACCTCGACAGCGACGGCAACGGCGACTTCAACGTGACCGAGCTTGCGGTAACGCCGAGGCGCGTCGCGGGAAGTGACGAGGCGGCGACCGCCGTGTACGACCTCCGCGTCATGCTGGTCGGCGAGATTGCCGGGGAGATGCCGGCGGAGTTGGAACTGCGAGGCGACGTGCGCGTCGACCTGGACACCGGCTGGCCGCGACGCCTGGCGCTCGCCGGACCGCTCCACATCCGCACCGAGCGAGAGCACGCCGGACAAACGCTAACGCTGCGCGGCGACGGCACCGCAGAGCTCAACGTGACGTTCGAGGTACCGTAACGACGTTTGGCGGCAAAACTTCGCCGGGCGCGCTCCGCGTTTCGAATTCGGGGACGTATACAAGTTTCGCCGTCGTACCGCAGGTGAGACGCAACCGCGACCTCTCACGAACGCACGGTCCCCACTCGGCACTGCCTCGCGGCTAGGAGGCTGTATATCCTGACAGCTCCTTAGAGGTGCAGACGCAAGCGGAGTGCGGTTGCGCGTTCGCCCATCAGCACGACAACGTCACCCAAAGGGTGTTGCACGACCCGAGAATCCTTCCGCGGTTGCGCGAAATTTGAAAGTACGTTCCTGTCGGCTCGCAAGGGGCATGTTAAGATGGCGGCTTCGTGAAACACACACCCCTCCCCCGTTGTCGTGCTGATGGATTCCGCGCTTTTTGAGCATCAGGGTGCGTTGCTTGTGGATATGTCGCGGCCCGCAACGGCACAGCGGGCGTTCGAGTGCGGGGCCTTGTTCGGAAGCGAATCCCCGCAGTTGAGCGCAAACCTCGCCGAATGCCTGCGGACGCGGCTGCTAGAGGTAACACGACGCAACCGCCGAAGCAGCGGAGCGACGACCACGACGGCACCCGTCGCCCCCGCGCTGGATGCAACCGAGGCGCTCGCCTGGTTCGCCGAGGCCATGCGGCGCGGCGTGCAAGACGACGCGGTGATTGTGCGCGGGGCGGCTCTCGCGGCACTGAACTGGGACGAGGCGCGTGCGCAGGACTGGGCGGCGACGGGCATTGTCCACGGGGCGGATCCGGTGCAACTCTGGCAGACGGTGGTGCTTGCCGGCGTGACCTGTGGCCGTCACGACGCGGCGGATATGGGACTGCAAGCGCTTGCTCAAAGCATTCCCGGAGATCCACGCCTCGCGCCGCTGACCATCCTTTTCGAGAAAGGGGTGACAAACGAGACCGCCGGAAACCTGGATATTCACCAGCTGCGCGAGCTGGCGCGCATATGCGCCGAGGTCGGCTCCGTCGAGGGACTCGCGCCGGTGGCTACTGCGCTGCTCAAGCAGGATCCCAACGACGTCGAGATTCGCGAGCTTTACGCCGAGGCGCTCGAAACGGCGCTGCTCGGCTCCCCCGGGGCGCCGTCGCTGGGCAACTTCCACCCGACCGGCGCGGGCAAGGCGCTGTTGGAGATGGCCGAGGTGATGGTCGAGGACGACCCCGACGGGCGCTGGCGGCGTCGCAACCTCTTCGCGCGTTTGCGCGGCGGAGAGCCCCCCGAGGAGATTGCCGCGGAGTTGCAAACGGCGCCGCTGGATCTCACGCTGCTCAGCGATAGCTTTTGCCACATGCTTGGCGACGCCTTCCTTTACCGGGCCCAGGACTTCGACGCGGCGCGCCACCTCTACGAGTTCGTCCACGCCCGCGGCGAGTTGCAGGATCCACGCCCCTACCGCACCTTCGCGTTCATGACGCTTTTGCAAGGGGAGCGCTTCGAGGGCCTTGCGGCGCTGCTCGCCTCACGCCGCATCTCGCAGGATGCCGTGACGCCCGCGGAGATGACCCGGGTGCGCGACGCCTACTTCCCGGAGGCGCCCCTGTTCGGCGACTGTGCCGAGCCGGATATGACCGACCCGATCAACGAGTCGCTGGAGTTCTTGCTCTCCGGAGACTACGACAACGCGCAAATGCGCGCCATTGACGCCCTCTCCCAGGCCGAACAGCGCCCCGTGGCGGAGCTTGAGATCTATCTCATACTTGCCGAGTGCCACGCCCGTCGCACCTCGCCGCGTGCCCTCAAGTCGTACCGCCGCGCGCAAACGACGCTCGGCGAGTTGCGTATCTTCACGCCGACGCCGGCCGAGCATCACGCGGGGCTGCGCCTCGGCACCTCTTTGCTCGGCCGGGCACTGCCCATTGCGCACCGGGCGGGCCTCGTCGGCGAGGCGTTCCACCTGATTCAGCAGCACAAGCTCGACGCCCTGCGCGACACCTTCGCCGCCGCGGCGAACCTCAGCCCCGAGTGGCACCGTAGCTACGTCGGCGCATTGCAGGAAGGTTTCGTCTTCGAGCGCACCGACGTCTGCCCGCCCCTGTTGTTCGGCGGCCTCGCCGAGATTCCCCCCGAGCCGAGTACGAAGGAGCCGTTCCACCGTCCCTGGGCCGGCGAGTTGGATCAGGCGGTGCTCGACGAGCGGCTTGCCGCGTTCGAGGAGGAGCAAGGGGCGACGTGGTACCCGGCGCAACCGGTGACGGTGGAGCAAGTACGCGAACGGCTTGGCGCCGAGGATGCGGTGCTTGAGCTTGCGCTGCTGGCCGAGGCTGCGTATGTCGTGCTGATTACGCGGGAGCGTGCCGAGACGTTCGCGGTGCCGTTGGATCAGTCGCTGGAGACGGTGTGCCGGTACGCCTGGACGTGCGTGAGCAATCCGCCGGACTCGTTGGAGGAATGGGACGCGGAGACGGATTTGTGGCCGCTGCGCGTGTTGTATGCGTCGCTGATGACGCCGCTGTTGCATGCGCTGGAAGGCAAGTCGCGCTTGATCGTCGCGCCCATGGGCGGGCTGCACCGGGTGCCGTTCGACGCGTTGCACTCGGGCGTGGGCTTTCTCGGCGACCGCTTCGAAGTGGTGCAGGTGCCGAGTGCAGGTGTCTTTGCGCAGGCGCAGCCGCAGGGCTCGCACGAACTTGCCGCTCTCGGCCTGATCACCGCGGATGCGGACTGGACCGGCGCACGTGCGGCGCTCAACGGCCTCGGCGAGGCGGTGCAAAAGCGTGGCGGGGATGCTGCGCCGCTGACGGGCGCGGAGGTGCTGGCCGAGGCGCAGCGGGCCGCTCTCGTGCATATCAGTGCGCCGGGATTCATTGACCCGGACGTGCCGGCCGGCTCGCCGTTGTTCTTCGGCCACGGTCTCGCGGAGGCCGAGCATGTCACATCACTCGGGGCGCTTGCGCATCCGGAACTGATGTCACACCTGATTGTGCTCGACGGTCTCGTCGCCGAGCCCGGCTGCTGGGGCACCGACGGCGAGCACTCCAATCCGACCGCGGCAATGCACGCCACCGGTGCCGCCACCGTCGTCGCCACCTCGTGGCGCTCCGACGCCACGTACGCCGCCGACCTGTTCCGACAGTTCTACGACACACTGCAGCAAGGCGAGCCGGTCGCCCGCGCCGTGAACACAGCGAAGCGCAAGGTGCGCGCCGAGGCGGAAACCTCGCACCCCTTCTTCTGGGCCGCGCCGATCGTTTCCGGTGATGCGGACCAGACGTTCTTTGCACAGGCGTAGACGGCGTGCCGTTAGGAGCGGTCAGCTCCTTGATTCCGAACGTTGCGTGTGACGAGCGAAGGCTATGCAAGGCGGAGGATGGTGAAAAGACATCAGGCGTGGCTTTGCCACGTCGAGCCGCGCAAGCGACGACAATGAAGCAGGGGCGAGTTGGCGCTCGCTGCGTTGCTCGACGCGGCGAACCCGCCGACAGCCCAGCACCGGCGTGTGCAGCCGCGAAAACGGAAAGTTCTTCTTGAGCGAAGCCCTTGGGTAGCGGGAGCCGGTGCGACAAGCTATGCTTTCGCGGCACGCGGTGGCGCGCGGTGCGTACCCTGTTGTTCGCTTGTCTCGTCGTTTGTTCGGCCCTTGCCGGTACACGTGCATCCATGGACCAAGAGCAGATTCGCAATTTCTCGATTGTTGCGCACATTGACCACGGCAAGTCCACACTTGCCGACCGGTTGCTGCTGAATACCGGCGTGCTGACCGAGCGCGAGTTCCGCGCCCAATTCCTCGACGCAATGGACCTCGAGCGGGAGCGCGGCATCACGATCAAGGCGAACGCCGTGGCGATGCCGTATACCTACGAGGGCAAGAAGTTCACGCTCAACCTGATTGACACGCCGGGCCACGTCGACTTCAACTACGAAGTCAGCCGCAGTTTGAAAGCCTGTGAAGGGGCGATCCTCGTCGTCGATGCCGCCCAGGGCGTTGCCGCGCAGACGGTGGCAAACTACCTGCTTGCGCTTGAGGCGGAGCTCGAGATCATTCCCGTGCTCAACAAGATTGACCTGCCGCAGGCGCGCCCCGACGAGGTGCTCGAGGAGTTGGTCGACCAGTTCGGCATTGACCCCGACGAGGTGCTCAGCGTCTCCGCCAAGGCGGGGCTCGGCATTGACGAGTTGTTGCAAGCGATTGTCGAGCGGATCCCGCGGCCGAAGGGAGTGCCGGACAAGCCGACACGCGCGCTGATCTTCGACGCGACCTACGACGACTACCGCGGCGTGATCACCTACGTGCGCATTGTCGACGGCGCCATCCACACCGGCGACCGTGTCGAGATGATGGCGACGGGGTTCAACTACGAAGTGCTCGAAGTCGGCACCTTCGGCCCGTCCGGCCAGCAGAAGAAGCAAGCGCTCCACACCGGCGAGGTCGGCTACATCGTCTGCAACATCAAGGAGCTCAAAGAGGTCAAGATC
>SKZP01000025.1 GCA_007127275.1 Planctomycetota bacterium | reverse complement strand
TCAAGCCGTTCTTCGCCGTTCCATTAAAGGTGCCGACAACGAAGTAGCGCCGCTCGGTTCCTGTGGGTAAGGCGGGAGTTGCCGTGCTGACGCTCCAGAGGCCGTTGTCGTCCGGAAAGGCGTTGACGCTGTCGATCAGCGTGTCCGCTCCCGGGCCATCGAAGCTGCCGCTGCCGTCATCCAGATAAACCGCCACTTCTCCGTAGTTCGCGGCATCGTTGCCGGAGCCGAAGGCGCGCAAGTGAAAGCCATCGACGCTGAAAGCGTCGTTCGCCGCGGTGACGGTGAACTCCAGCAATACGACCCCGTCGCCGGTGGGGCCGTCGGCGTCGAACGGCACTTGCTGCATGGTTATCGGGCCGACGCGCGAGACGTCGAGGCGGGCACTTTCGATCTCGATGCCGGAACTGTAACTCGTCGGCACACCGTCGACGACGCCGGGACCGGGGGTCGTGGCGACGACGTCGGTGACTGCAGCGGAAAAGGTTTCCCCTTGTACCGCGGTACCGTTGAGGCGGCCGACGAGGAAAAAGCGCCGGGTCGTTTGCACCGGAAAGTCGGGGTCGACGAGGGTCGCGGTGTAGGTGCCGTTGTTCGCGTCGAAGGCAACCCCTGGGGCGGCGGTGGCGAGTGTGTCGACCCCGGAGCCGTCGAAGCTGCCGCTGCCGTCGTCCTCGTAGAGCGCGAGTTCGTCGAAGGCGGTGGCATCGTCGCCGGTGCCGTCGGCGCCGAACTCGATTTCCGTGACTGTCCAGGGCTCGTTGCCTACTCGCAGCGTCACGTCGGCGAGCACGTAGCCATCGCCGGTCGGCCCAGTGCTGTGGCTGTCCACGACTTGCGTCGAGCCGGGGCCGTTGAGCGTCACGCGCAGGTCCTCGAGGTTGAGGAGTTGCGTGTTCATGTTCGCCTGAATCTGCGCCTCCGTGCGCGCCTGGTCCCAAAAGCGGAATTCGTCGATGTAGCCGGGGAAGGTACGGGTGCCACTGTTGTGCGAGGCTACCTGAAAGGTGCCGCTCGAGGGGCCGGCCGTTGGGTTCTGCCCGGTGTTGCCGCCTTCATAGGTTCCGTTGACGTACGCGGAGGTCGTTTGCGAGGAGGCGTCGTAGACAAAGGCGAAGTGGTGCCAGCCGCTGTGAAGGCCGGATCCGACGGTCAGGGAAGTAAAACCACCGCCAGCGACACGCATGCCGTCCCCGGCCCCACCGCTTGTGAACATGCGAAAACTGTTGTGGTCGTTGTCGCCGCAGGGGTACCACGCGAGGCCTGAGCCCTGGAAGTTGAACCAGAACTCGATCGTGAACGAGCCGGTGAACTCGGTATTCCACCCGGTGTCGATGTAACCGTTGTTGGTGTCGATTGCGTGGTTGCCGAGTTGTCCACTGACCCAATCGACCGTGCCGACGAAGGAGGGGTTGGCCGAGCCGACACCGGGGACGGCGTGATTGGCGGTGCTCGTTCCCGAGCCTTCGTCGAAGGGGAAGTAGAGCTTTTCGGGTACCGTGGCGAACGCCGCCGAGTGGAGCCCGACGAGCAGCAAGGTCGCCACGGTGATGGAGAGTCCGAGAGATTGGAAGCGGACAATGGCGTACCGCATCGGTGGCACCTCCATCATGGTTGGTTCGAATCAGGGCTTTGGAAAGGCGAAGGAAACGTGGGAAGTGGCCCAAGATCCTAGCCAAATGACCACGCGCATGGCAATTGTTTTTTCAACGTAGCGAGTGCTCTAGTGCTCTATTTGGCAAGCACGGCAAGTACCGAAACGTTCAATTCTTTCACCGCCAAGCCCGTCAACGGCACGCCTGCCTCGTCGCTGCCCCCTGCCCGCGGTGGCCTTGGTTACCGGCAAAACGGGACTTGCTTCCCGCGACGCTCGTTCGTTGTATAGACTGTCGGCGTAGTCCCCGACCGCCTCCCCGTCCTCCCGCGTTCGCCCTTTCGTTGGAAAGCCCAAGGACGAGCTCATGCACGAATTGCTCGCTACCGAATTGCAGCAGACCAAGCGGATCAGCCGCGAGAAGTTCGACGAGACGATCCACTCCGCGCGGGAACTCGGGGAGTCGTGGGATCAGGCGCTTGTAAAGAAGGGGCTGCTCACCGAGCTCGAGATGCTGACCTTTTTCAGCAGCCAACTCGGGATTGAACTGATTGAGAACCTCGTCGGCTACAAGGTGCCCGAAGAGTTCGTCATGAAGGTCGACGCAGCCTTTGCCCGCAACTACAGCCTCTGCGCGATCGGCCAGGAGGAGGACGGCACAATGATCGTCGCCACCTGCCGGCCGCTGGAGACCCACCCGATCGACGAGCTTGCGGACCTGTTGCAGGTGCCGATCGAGACGGTGCTCGCGCCACGCGTCGAGATCAACAGCCTCGTGAACAAAGCGTTCCAGGCGAAGCAGGACATGATGCAGGAGACGCTCGAAGGGATCGAAAAGGGCGATCTCGACGAGATGTTCCTGGTCGGCGAGGACGGCGACGACGGCGCCAAAGACATCCTCGATATGGCCAACGCCGGGCCAATCATCAAGCTCGTCAACCAGATCCTCTTCCAGGCATTAAAGGTCCGGGCCAGCGACATTCACATCCAGCCCTACGAATACAAGCTGCAGGTGCGCTACCGCATCGACGGGATCCTGCACGACCAGATGTCCCCACCGAAGAAGATTCAGGACGCCATCATCAGCCGCGTCAAGGTGATGGGCAAGATGGACATCGCCGAGCGGCGCATGCCCCAGGACGGCCGGGCGAGCATCAAGCTCGGCGACTCCGAGGTGGACATCCGCATCAGTACCGTACCGACGACCTTCGGCGAGCGCGTCGTGATGCGTCTGCTGGACAAGTCGGCGCGGATGTACGAGCTCAACGAGATCGGTCTCGAGCCGGATAACGAGCAGCTGCTGACCAACTTCATCAGCTACTCCCACGGCATCATCCTGCTGACGGGGCCGACCGGCTCGGGCAAGACAACGACGCTCTACGCGGCGCTCAACCGGATCAACGCCGCGGAAAAGAACATCATCACGATCGAGGACCCGGTCGAGTACCAGATCCACAATGTCTCGCAGATCGAGGTGAACTCGAAAAAAGGGCTGAGCTTCGCGCAGGGCTTGCGCAGCATTGTGCGCCAGGACCCGGACATCATCATGGTCGGCGAGATTCGCGACGCCGAGACCGCCCGCATCGCGATTCAGTCCGCGTTGACCGGCCACCTCGTCTTCTCGACGCTGCACACCAACGACGCCCCCTCGGCGGTGACGCGACTGGTGAACATGGACGTCGAGCCGTTCCTCGTCTCCTCCTCGGTGCTCTGCGTTGTGGCGCAACGCCTCGTGCGGCTGATCTGCAACGAGTGCCGCGAGCGCTATCACCCCGACGAGGACGAGCGCGGAAACTTCGAACTCGAGGCGCGCGACGACGACTTGGCATTTCCGCTCTCCAACGGCGAGACGCGTGTGGGCAAGCTCTGGCAAGGCGCCGGCTGCCACGCCTGCTTCCACACCGGCTATTCCGACCGGACGACCATTCACGAGATCATGACCGTCACCGACCGCGTCAAGGAGTTGGTGATGGAGAAGGCCTCCGCTGCGGAACTCAAGAACCAGTCGGTAAAAAGTGGCATGTTGACCCTGCGAGCCGACGCCCTGCGCAAGGCGTTGCGCGGCCTCACCACCCTGCAGGAGGTCGCCCGCGTCACCCAACGCGACGTCGTGTAAGGAGCTGTCAGAAAATACCTTCCGAAGTTGGGCTACTGCGCTCGGCGCTGCTTCGTTGTCGGCCGCGCCGGGAGCACATGCAAACGGGGCCGGCGCGTGAAGTCTGCCCCGTCGTCGCTACGTTGTTTTGTGTCCCCGGGCATTCGACACCGGAAACGCGAAAACGGGACAGGCACCAAGTGACCTGTCCCGTTTGCAGTTTCCTTGCTTGGAGGAGGGCGTTCTACATCATGCCCGGCATCATGCCGCCACCCATACCTCCCATTCCGCCCATGCCTCCCATTCCGCCCATGCCACCCATGCCGCCCATGCCTGCGGCACCGGCGCCGGCGCCCGCCTTGTCCTTCTTCTCCGGAATCTCGGAGACGAGGGCGTCGGTGGTCAGCAGCAGGCCGGCGACGGAGCCGGCGTTTTGCAGCGCGGTGCGCGTCACCTTCGCCGGGTCAATGACGCCGGCGGCAACGAGGTCTTCATAGGTGTTCTTGTCGGCGTTGTAGCCGAACTTGAACTCGTTGTTGCCGCGTACCTTCTCGGCGACAATGGAGCCGTCGACGCCACCGTTGGCGGCAATCGCCTTGATCGGCGCTTCCAGTGCGCGGCGCACAATGTCGACGCCGACCTTTTCGTCGTTGCCGAGATCCTGCTTGTTGAGCAACGCATCAAGCACGGCCTGGGCCCGCAACAGGGCAACGCCGCCGCCGGGGAGGATTCCTTCTTCGAGGGCGGCTCGGGTGGCGTGCAGGGCGTCCTCGACGCGCATCTTCGTGTTCTTCATCTCGACCTCGGTGGCGGCGCCGACCATGATCTGCGCCACCCCGCCGGAGAGCTTCGCGAGGCGCTCCTGCAGCTTTTCGCGGTCGTAGTCGCTCGTCGAGTGCTCGATCTCCGCCTTGATCTGGTTGATGCGGCCCTTGATATCCTCGGTGTCGCCGGCCCCTTCGATGATGGTCGTCGAGTCCTTGGTGACCGTCCCGCGCTTCGCCCGGCCGAGGTGGCCTAGATCAATCTTTTCGAGGTCGTGGCCGAGGTCTTCCATGATTGCCGTGGCGCCGGTGAGGATGGCAATGTCCTCGAGCATCGCCTTGCGGCGGTCCCCGAAGCCGGGCGCCTTCACGGCGACGACGTTGAGGAAGCCGCGCAGGTGGTTGACGACGAGCGTGGCGAGCGCCTCACCCTCGACGTCCTCGGCAATGATCAACAGCGGCTTCTCCGTGGCGCGCACCTTTTCCAAAATGGGAATCAGCGCTTGCGGGCTGGAGATCTTCTTTTCGTGCACGAGGACGTATGCCTCGTCGAGGTTGACCTCCATCTTTTCGCGGTCGCCGCGCAGCGCGAAGTGCGGCGAGATGTAGCCCTTGTCGAACTGCATCCCCTCGACAAGCTCGACGTAGGTCTCGATCCCCTTCGCTTCCTCGACGGTGATCACGCCGTCCTTGCCGACCTTCTCCAGCGCGTCGGCCAGGATTTCGCCAATCTTCGGGTCGTTGTTCGCGGCAATGGTGCCGACCTGGGCAATCTCGGTCTTCTTCGCGGCGTCGACTTGCTGGGCGTTTTCGGCGAGGAAGTTCACGACGCGTTCGACACCCATCTCAATGCCGCGCTTCAGGCCCAAGGCGTTTGCGCCGGCGGCGAGGTTCTTGATCCCCTCTTCGAAGATGGACTCGGCAAGCACCGTTGCGGTGGTGGTGCCGTCGCCGGCGACGTCGCTCGTCTTCGAGCTGACCTCTTTGACGAGTTGAGCACCCATGTCCTCGTACGGATCCTCGAGCTCAATCTCCTTGGCGACGGTGACGCCGTCCTTGGTTACCGTCGGTGCGCCCCAGCTCTTTTCGAGGATGACGTTGCGGCCGCGCGGACCGAGCGTCGTCTTCACCGCCTGGGCGAGTTTGCGGATGCCAGCGCGTACTCGTTCACGCGCGTCCTGGTCGAAAAGAATGCGTTTCGCAGTCATGGATGGGTTCCTTTTTTGTACGTGGGGACGTGG
>SKZP01000093.1 GCA_007127275.1 Planctomycetota bacterium | reverse complement strand
GCCACGCACGGTCATGTCGCCGGAGCCGTCGTTGCCGGCCGACTTGATGTAGGAAAGCAGCAAGTCGCGGTTCTGCTCGTCGGTGGCCCGGGCGTAGGAGCTGTAGCTGCCGAACTGGCCAATGGTGTAGGTCCAGCTGTGGTTGTCGGCAATGTGAAAAAATTCGTGGCGGGACTGCTGGCGCTGCAATTCAATGGTGCCGAAAAAGTCCCAGATGAGGCCCTCGGCATTCGGCGCGTAGCCGCGCGCATGTGGCTCGCCGGTGCCGGAGTGGGTTTGGCCGTCGTTGGCGCCGCTGCCGAGGATGGTCCCCATCACGTGAATGGCGTGGCGGCGCCCGCCGGTGTTGCCCGAGGGGCCCTCGGCGCTGATCACGCGGGGCGCGTAGTCCGGGTGGTGCTGTCCGCCGAACTCGGCGAAGCCGCCGTCCCAGATGGCGACCACCTGCCCCTCGCCGCTCAAGTTGTACGGGGCGTCGTAGACGGGCGCGGCATTGGACAGCGTGACGCTGTCTTGGTTGAGCAGCTCGGGCACTGGCTCCAACTCAATCATTTCGAGCCAGGGAGACTGCCGTGCCGTGGCAAGGCCTGTCGGGGTGAGTGTGGCGTGTACCTTGGGAAACTCTTCGAGGCGCAACCGTTGCTCGTCATCCTCGCTGCGCAATGCGAACCGCTCTTCGACGGCGACTTGCGCGAGTAGCGCTTCGGCCTCATGGACCGGTGTGTCGCGAAAGAAGACGAGCCGGAAGTTCCTTTCGCTCCAGTCGTCGCGCTGCACGTAGTCGAGCCACACCATGGGCTCGGTGCGGTCGTCGGGGTGCATCGCCTGCGTGCCCGCCACCAGCGGCTCGCGCTGCCACCACCGCCTGAGCGCGTCAAGCGCCGCGGCGTCCGCGGCTCGCACAAGGTACACGTGCCGGTTGCTGTACCCCAGAAGCGTGCCGCCGTGCGCACGTAGCGTGTCGCGGAATGCGGCGCTCATCTCGCTGCGCAGCTTCACCCAAACCGGCTGAAGCGGCTCCTCCAGTCGCACGGGCATCTCCGGGTCGGCGAGCACAAAACGGCTGTTGAGCCGAATCAACGCCTCGTCACGCACCACCGCCGGCAACGTATCCGCAAACGCCCACTGCGCCGCCACGTCGAACGGCGCCACGCCCGCCGCCACACTCGAGCGCGGCCCGTCGTATGCAGGCATTGCCTCGACGGGAGCAGCCGTAGGCGCTCCGTCGGTTGCCCCGCCTTGCAGGCGCTCGGAGGGAAACGCCGCGAACGCAAGGGCAAGCAGGCAAAGGGCCGTCGTTGTCGAACGGGTTCGCAAGGTCATTACGCAAAACGCCGAGGGGGGAGACGGTGGCAAGGTGGTGCCCGCAGTATACCCGTTTGCACGGCAACCGTCAGCGCCAAAGGGTTCCGAATCAGTCGACGACGCTGTAGAGCCGCTGCAGGATTCGTTGGTTGTAGCGCGTGGCCCGCCGGGTCACGAAGTTGGCCAGGGCGCTGACGGGTTTGCTGCGCAGAAGGGCGACGCGGCCGAGCGCAAGCTTTGGCGCCTGACGAAGTGTGCCTTCGGCTTGCGCGTTGCCTCGTAGCTCAACGACTCGCGCCAAGCCCACGGGCTTTGCCCGTGGGTTGAAACGCCCGTAACGGGTACGACCCACGGGCGAAGCCCGTGGGCTTGAATCAATGACTGTTCCACAACTTAAGAGATGTTCGGTTGATCGTTGCGCCTTTTGCAACCGGTGCGAGAATACCGTTTGCCAACGCTGCGCTACTGGCTCGGGACACAACCTTTCGGGCTCGCTTCAGACTTTGGAGGTTGGTGCCGATAGAAGGGAGATGTCGCAAACGGCATCTGTGGACGTCGTTGGTTCACACACCCGGCATGATGGCTTCGACCCGTATGGGCTGCGATGGATCCTTCGCTGCGAGAACAAGCCGCGCAACTGCTCGCAAAGACGCCGGTGATCGACGGCCACGCTGACTTTGCGTGGCGGCACCTCGAAGAGGATGCCGACGTCGTCAGCGGCCGCAACTGCCACCACATCAGCCTCGAGACGTGGCAGGCGGCTCATGTGCGACTGCAAGGGGCGGCCTTGTATACGCCGGTGGAGCACCGCGGCGAGGCGGCCACGGCGTATGCGCTGCGCATGCTCGACTACATCGAGGAGGCCGTCTCCGCCTCGCGAGGGGACCTGAGACTCGTGCGCAATATGATTGAGGTGGACGCGCTCGGCCTCGAGGACTCGGCACGCCGCGAGGTGGGATTGTTGCTGTGGATTGAGGATGCGGCGCCGTTTCGCGGCTCGCTGGACGTCGCCGAGCGCTTCCTCGAACGCGGCGTGCGGGGCGTCGGCCTTACGCACAATGTGGCGAACGAAGTCGGCGACGGCTGCGGCGTCGAGGAGCCGACGGGACTTACCGAATTCGGCCACGAATTGATTGTCGCGCTGCAGAGCAAGCGCGTGATTGTCGACCTCGCCCACCTGTCGCGGCCGGCGTTCTGGGATGCGGTGCGGCATACGCACGTGCCCATGGTGGTCAGCCATACGGGTCTCGAGAAAAAGCTTGAGCTACCGGTGCCGCGCAACCTCGACGACCAGCAAGTACACGCGCTCGCCGACACTGGCGGCGTCATTGGAATTGACTTTTGCCCCGGCCACATTGGCAAGTTGAGTCCTCGCGGCGTGGCCCGCGCCAAGGTCGCCGACGTTGCCGACTGCGTTGACCACGTCGTCGCGCTGGTCGGCGACGATCACGTAGCGCTCGGCAGCGACTTCGACGGCTACCACACCGACTGCGAGGGTCTCGAAACGGTGGAGCAACTACCGAATCTCATCGCCGAGTTGCTCGGGCGCGGCTACGACGACGCCCGCCTCGAGAAGCTGCTGTACCGCAACTGGTTGCGGGTGCTGCGCGAGGTCTTCGGCGAATGAGCGGCTCAGCGCGTCGCTTCCGGAGCAGCCAGCGCCGGCACGTCACGTGGCTTCCGACGGTGGCGGCGGGTTTGTGTAAACCGGCAGCGCGCTGCACTCCGGGGCGTTGAGGCAGTGGCCGCCGCGAGAGAGCGCGAAGTCGTAGCTGTGGGCGAGGCAGCGTAGCGTCCCGTCGTCGAGCAGGTCGCCGCAGGTGAGCAGGTCGACCTGCGCATGCGGGCAGTGGCGGCCAATCCAGTACGGCGCGTCGGACTCGCCTTGTGTCTCGGGTACGGGCAACCACTGCGTGGCGGCAACGCGCGCCTGCGCACGCGGGCCGGCCGTGGCCGGCTCCTTGCCCGCAAGCTGCAGCAACTCGAGCAACTGCTCGAGTCGCATGCGCGACGCCTCGCTGTCGAAGCGAAACCGCAGCGAATGCAGCAGCGTCGCGAAGTCGCTGCGCCCACTCAACACGGCATGCAACCACGGCACCGGCGCGCGCAACGTGGCGTCGTCGCTCGGCCCGTCCTCGACGGCGCTCTCCTCCTCGTCTTCGCTGCCGCTGGGTGTCTCGGTAAGCCGCAGGATCCGCGCACGCTCCCGGAAATCCATGCGGTAGCGGCCGAGCGTGTCCCCCGTCGTGGCGTCCGTCGCTTCGAGGTACAAGCGAAGATTGATGCGCCGGCGCAACGGGCGGCAACTCTCGAGCAACGCCCCGAACCACCCCTGCACCGCCTCCCAAAGGGCCGCCTCGTCCTTCGCCACCTCGGCGGGGCTGGCCACGGCGGCGACCTGCTGGGCGAGTACTGCGGCCTTGCTCGCGGCGTACGCGTCGAGCGACTCGGGCACCGGCAGGCGGCCGTGTGTCTCGGTATGCTCGGGCCGCGCCAGGTCGACTTCGTCGCCGCGTTGCCACGCGCGTAGCTGCTTGACGAAGCGACGGTGAAACGTTTCCCCTTCGGCGTGCACGTCGGTGGCCGGGCCGCCGTCGAGCTCCGCCTGAAGCGGGGCAAGCGTCTCGTCGAGCAAGCAGACCGAGGGGCCGGCGAGCAACGCCGCTTGGGGCTTGAGGATGCGCAGCAGCGTGATTGCCGCTTCCTGGCGGTCGCGTCGCGCTTGCCGGGCCCGCAGGAAACGGCGTTGCTCGTCGGCGGCGGTGCGCAGGGGAGTGTATCCGGCGACATTGGTGCGCAACGTCACGACGGCCGGCGAGGTCTCCGCACCGAGGAAGCGGCGTATGCAACGCGCGTGCAGCGCCGTCATGCGGGCCTCGCCGAGATGCACGAGGGCATGCCCGCTGCTGCGTTCCTGAACGACAACAGCCGCGGCGTGCCGCGCCGAGACCTCCGGCACAAGCGCAACCCGCAGGTCGCCGCCGAGCGCCGCTGGCGCGTACCACTGCCACGGTTCGAGCTCGACGACCTCGCGTCGTTCTTGCGGCTGCCCGTCACCCTGCTCGGATGCGACCGCACGCACGGCCGCGGCAAGCTCCGAGGACGGCGTCCGCACCACGAGGACGGGAACGGTTGCCGGCAACGCCGCGAGCACCCACGGGTCCAGATGCTCCGGCAACGCTTGGGTAACAACCAACGTTGCGACCCCTTCGAGGCAGCGCTGTCGCCACGCCTCGTCGTCGCCGCAGGGCGTCGCCGGCGGATACGGAAACCACGCCCCGGCAAACGCGCCGGCCGGATGGAGCCAGGGATCCACAAGCACCGCCTCGCCGCCTTCGCCAGAGGCGGGCCCAATGCGCAAGCCGTCGTGACCGAGAAACGTGAGACGCATACAAGGTCCGTTCCATCCAACCGAGACGCCTGTCCCTGGCAAACCGTTGACGCCTACGGCGCAGCCAAGCCGACGGACTGCCTCGGTGAACTCCGTTCGTCCGCAGAGGTGGTAGCAATTTAACAAAGCGACTGCGGTGGCCGAGGTCGCTTGTTCGCAAGTCGGGTTGTATGCGCTGGTTCGGCTACCGCTGCCACCAATTTCGAGGACGAAACCAGGCGAGCGCAGGGCGCAAGCCCTGCGCGCACCACAGTCTCTTAAGCTTACAACGCCGGAATTGTGCCCCCGAGCCCACGGGCTTCGCCCGTGGGTCGAAACCGTGATTCGCGTGCGACCCACGAACGAAACACAGTCTTTGCTCCTTATCCTCCGCGGCGTTGCCGGCGGGAATTCCCCTGATGCTTGGCCGGGTAGTCGAGGACGGGGAGGGTGTACTTGAGCAGCACGATCAACGCCGCGAGCAGTGCGAGCCCCGCGAGGAAGTAGAGCAGTACGTCACCGATAGGCATCCGCTTCGAGTCCTTGGCTTGCTTCCTCGAGGACGGTGTCGATCGTATCCGAAAGGCGACCGATCCGAGAGGTCGTCGCGCGGCCGGTCAGGCGCAGACGGATGCGCCCGTTGCTGTCGACGACGAACACGGTCAACTCCTCGTCGTTCACCTTGAGGGTGCTGGCGATCTCGCCGTGCCAGTCGAGCATGACCGGGTAGTCGGTGCGTTCCCGCACAACGAGCACGACAACCGAGCGGGCCATGGAGGAGACGTCGGAAAGGTCGGCGACGCCGTGCACGTCGAACGAGGCGCCGAAGGCGTCGGCGTAGCGCCGCTTCAACGGCTCGATCCAATCCTCGACGTGGCGGGCCGCTTTGCGGTCGCCCACGGCAAGAATCAGCGGACGCCGGCGCGGAAACGCGACGTGCTTCGTATCCCCGTGTTGGGTGACGAGGGAAAAGCTGGGCATGCGCGGCCCGTCACGGGACAACGGTGCGGTACCGGCATACGCGGTGGCGCCGTACATCTCGGGAGCCTGC
>SKZP01000527.1 GCA_007127275.1 Planctomycetota bacterium | reverse complement strand
CTACCCCAGATGGGGGCAAAGGGCAACGACAAGCGGCGGCAATCCACCCTAAACGCGCCCCGCACGCAAAACCGCGCACCTTTCTCAATGGTCCCGACATTCGAGCCAGCGCTTAAGCGTCGACGGAATCCCGGCCGCACTTGAGAATTATTCAGCACCGCGCCCCTCTAAGCGTGGTTCCGTTTCGCATGATACGGCACGGATTGGGATTTTCGCGCCAAACGTCGTACAGTGCGGCAATGGGATGGGACATCGCGCACACTGGACAGCGAAAGCCCGAAGTCATGAGACGACTCCCTTTTTATCGCCAACTCGACCGACTTCTTATGAATGCCAAGACCGTGGGTTTCGCAGTCGTGTGGATGCTCCTGGCCTTCGCTGTTGCGCAACCCGCCAGTGGCCAAGATGTCCTCGTCGTCGGTGCCGACCAACACGGAAACTCGTTGATCGACAATACCCGCATGCAACTCGTCAACAGCGGTGTGATCGGCGGAACCGTCGACACCTTCAACGCATACTTCGGGACGCCGACACTCGAGCAGTTGCTGCGCTATCAAACGGTCCTCGTCTGGAGCTTTCACGACTTCGACGATCCGGACGCGTTGGGAGACGTCATCGCGGCGTATGTCGACCACGGCGGTGGTGTTGTTGTCACGTTATACTGCAGCAATCGCACGGGATCTCGCTTTCTCGGAGGCGACTTTGATTCTCAAGGGCTACTTCCAATTTTTCGGGAAAACTCCACCGGCGTCGACGCCGAGTTGGGCACGTTCAACATTCCGTCGCATCCCGTGGCACAAGGTGTGAACACGGTCGCCAACAGCGGCACCTCCGGGCTGTGGGACGGCATGGTGACCGGCAACGGCACCCAGATTGCCGAGTGGGACAATGGCTGGCCGCTCGTCGTGGAGAACACTGGCAACGCCGACGGCCAGGTCATGTTTCTCAATATGCCCGCTTTCGACTCGAACGTTAGCGTTTGGTCGTTTGATCCCTCGACCGACGCTGCGCGGTTGATGGCGAACGCGGTGACCTACGTCGCCGCCGAGCCGGAGTTGACGGTGACGCGTCACGGGCCGTCGATCCGAACGGTACCCTTCGACGAGGCGGGCGAAACCGGCGACGGTGCGGTGCTGTTGGATTTTTCGATCGCACCGGTCTTCGGCGTGTTCGACATCGGCTTGATCGAGTTGCGTGCCTTCGGTTCCGGGGACGGAGCGAACCACTACGATGAAATCGCCCTGTATCGGGACGACGGTAGCGGTGTCTTCGAAGGATCCGCCGTCGACACATTGGTCGACAGTGCCCCGGCGTTTCCGTCCGAGTACGGCACATGGACGGCCGCTCTCAATGCGTCCATCGACGGAGGGACCAGCGCACGGTACTACGTCGTCGGCATTCTCAATGGTACGGCTCGCAATGGCCTGACGTTCGGTGTGACGCTGGATGGCCTTCCGGTATCGAATCCGCCGAGTTACGACGCATTCGGCATGCCGACGAGCGAAGCCACCGCGCTGGTGATTGAAACGCCGCTGACCGTGAGTTCGTTTTCACCGTTGAGCGCAGAGGCCAACGACGAAGTGCCGGTCGAGATCGTCGGAACCGGCTTCGTATCCCCCGTGACCCTGACGATCGACGACATCGAGGCTGGTGGCACGGCCGTGATCAACGACTCGGGTACCGTCATCACGGGACTGACGACACCGGCGACAACCGGCAGGGACTTGCCGATCATACTGACCGTCGACGGTGAGCAACTCGTGCTCCCGGAGACGTTCACCTACGAAAGCTCCAGTCCAGCGAGCGGTGATGGCGGATGCGCAAGCGGGCACACGGTGAGACCGTCGTCCGCGTCGCTACTCGTGCTGGCCCTTGTACTGCTCGGATGGTCTCGTCGGTGCCTCGCACAGCGTCCGCTCGTTGGGCCGCGGGAGGTGCACGCCTTTCCGTCACTCGGCGGTGCGGTGCGTGGCGAAGGCCGTGGCTAGGTGGTCCAACAGGTCGGCGGCGGTCATTGCCTCGGGGCCGAGGCGTTCGCGACAGGCCGTGCCGGCGAGGCCGTGCAGATAGACGCCGAGTCGGGCCGCGTCCCCCGCGCGGTAGCCCTGGGCGAGAAGCCCGGCGAGCAAGCCGGCGAGGACGTCCCCCGTGCCCCCCTTGGCAAGCCCCGCGTTCGGCGCAAGCGGCGTGCGCCACGGCGGCAGCGACTCGGCGAGCACCCACGTGGCATGGCTCTTCAGCACCAGCGTGACCCCCGGCTTGCCCGACAAGAACGCCATGCCGCGCTCCTGCGGCTTGTTGCGCACCTCGTCGAGTTCACACGCCGCGAGCCGGGCGAACTCTTTTGGGTGCGGCGTCAGGATGCTCGTGCGACTCGCCGGCAGCAGGTGCGCATGTTGCTCGCGCAAAGTCGCAAGGACGTTCAGTGCATCCGCGTCAAGCACCACCGGCTTTCCTGCGAACGTCTCGTCACGCAACACGCTCGCAAGCAGGGTGCGCACCCCCTCCTGCGTGGTGAGCCCCGGGCCGGCAAGCAACACGTCACACCTCGCAAGCAGCGGCTCGAGCGCCTCCGTCGCCGCCTCGCCGTCGAGTTCGCCAGGGGTGATCTCGGGCAGCGGCAGCGTCATGGCGGCCAGGGCGCGTTGTGCAACGACCGTTTGCGCCGAGGCAGGGGTGGCACAGGTGACGAGCCCTGCACCGGAGCGCAATGCCGCCAGTGTTGCAAGGCAGGCGGCACCGGCCATGCCGCGGGATCCTGCCAGCACGAGCACGTGGCCGAAGTCGCCCTTGTGCGCCTCGGCGCGGCGTGCGCGCAACGGTGGGAGCTCGCTCTTCATGCGTGCCTTTCGCGTTTCTCGCGTGCCTGCGCGCCTCGGTGCGCGGCACCGGAGTCACAACGTTGCCGTTGGATGCCTTCGTCTCGTCGTGCCTACGGTGCGAGTGCGGGCTCGCCCGGCTCACGGCTACGAGCAACGCGGCGGGATTGTACCGCGAGAGGCGCGACATTGGCGAGCGAACTGCGCCAGCGCACCGCGTGGAAGCGGACGTGGCTCGCACCCGCTTCGGGCGTCGGTCGCGCCACGAATGAACTGCCAAGCCCACGGGCTGCGGCCCGTGGGCACGTTTACGATCGACCCGCGGACGGCAACCCGTGAGCTTATAACGAATTCCGTTCGCGCGGGGGTTTCACTTGGTAGCGACATTTCCACCACGTGGAGATACATGAGCAATGTGAAGATTCGTGGAGCTGTCGAATTTTGGTAGTGTAGGAGAAGGGCTGGCCGAAGGACGACGTGGGAGGCACGTGTATGAAGCCGCTGGATTGCCCGGTTTGCGAGGCGCGGATTCGGCCGGCGGATGTGAACCTGCGCCGCGACGTGGCGAGTTGCGGCGCCTGCGGGCATGGGTTCACGCTCTCTGATCACCTCCCGTCGAGAGCCGACGGCGTCTTGCGCTACGGCCCGCCGTTCGCTCACACGGTGCGCCCCGAGGTGCGCGGCATCAGCTACCGCGAGGTCGACGGCGACACCGCAACCATTACCGCGTGGGTGCGACCCGACTTGTTCGCCATCTGCTTTGCCCTGGTCTGGACCGGCGGACTCGTCGCAGCCACAATCCTTGCGTTCGCCTCGCCCGAGGCAGAGGAGCAATGGCTCGGGTTCGTGCTTGCACTGATTCCGTTCTACCTCGTCTCCGCGCTTTTGCTTGCCTGGAGTGTCTTTAGCCTGTTCGGCCGGCATCGTATCGACGTGGGGCGCGACGGCGGCGAACTTTTTTCTGGAGCCTTCGGCATCGGTTTGCGCCGCAGATTCGACCCGACGAAGGTCCGTGACGTCGAGTACTACGGCGTCGACCACCCCGCCGACGGGCCCGAGCGGAGCTCCGGCGTTGTCATCACCACCACGGACGGCCGCCTGAGTTTCCGTGCACGCCTTCCAGAGAAGCGACTCCAATCCCTTGCTGTCCTACTGCGCGCCACGTTGCTCGGAGACGAGGCGCGGAAGCGGAAAGTCGCTCGTCCGTTGGATGCGAAGGAGGCTGCCGCCGTGGTTGACGACGAGCCGGCTGCGGTGAACGGCGTAGAGGTGCGCTCGTTGCCGAACGGCTTTGTGTTGACGGCGCGCGTCCGGCACGTCGCTTTGGGACTCACCATTCTGGTCGTTGCGGGGGCGTTCTTTTGGTGGTTCGTGCTACCGTTCGTTCAACCGCTCCCTACGCACGTTGCACTCGACCTTGCCACGTTGTTCCGCCTGCTTGGCATCGGAGTCGTCGTAGTATTGGGCGCGGGCTTCCTCGGATTCGTCGCCTTCTTCCTTTTCGGGGTTTGCCGCGTTCGCGTCGAGGGGGATTGCGGTGAGGTACGCACGAGCCTCTTCGGTGTTGGCCCACGGCGACGCTTCGACTGCGCCACGGTGATCAACGTTCGCGAGCGACGCAAGCGCCCCGGCGAAGCCGACAAGATGCGCGACCGACCGGTGGTCATCGAACGCACCACCGTCCCGCTTGCCTTCGGCTCCGGCCTCAACGAGGCGCAAGCAAAGGCCGTGGTCATCCACCTGCGGCGACGCCTGTTGAAGCCTTCTTTGCGCACGGATGCGTGCGAGAACGGTGAGTGCGCGGAGGAGTGTGCATGACGCCGCGTGGTAGCCCGGAAATGGTCGACGCAGCGAAACTTGTATACGTCCCCGACTCCGAAACCGCCGGGCGCGCTTGGCGAGGCCTCGCGGCTAAACGTCGTTATCCGCAGAACTTGGTACGTACCTGGTTCCGTCCACGCATGATTTGTGCAACAAGAGCCCGGACCCGTTGGACGTCGTGGGCGTTGAAGACGAAGGATCAAGATGAGCGAAACCGTCGAGCCGACGCTTCCACAACCGAGTGAGCCAGCGGAGACCGCGATTCCACGACTGCTCGACGCGCACGGGGACCGGCTTTACGCCCTTGCCAAGCGGTTCTGCGGGGACGCGCACACCGCCGAGGATGTGCTGCAAGAGACGTTCCTCAACGCCTGGCGTAGCTGGGACTCGTTTCGCGGCGAGGCCTCGCCGACGACGTGGCTTTACACCATTGCCGTGCGCGCTTGCCAGCGGATGCACCGAAAGTCGGCCGGCGAGCCGGAGCATCTTGCGTCGCTGGACGCGAGCCTGCCGACGAGCGGGCCGGTGGCGGACGTCGGCGTGAGCCCGCTGGATGCACAGGTGTGGCGGGAGGCGCAGGAGTCGGTGGAGGCGGGTCTTGCCTCGTTGCCGGATGCGTTTCGCTTGCCGTTGGTGCTAAAGGATCTGGTCGGCCTCTCGGTAAAGGATATTGGCCGCGTGCTGGGCGTTGCCGAGGCGACCGTGAAGACGCGCATCCACCGGGCGCGCATGGCGCTACGCGAGGCCATGGAGGCGAGGCTGCCGCAGCGGGATGCGCCGCCACCGCGGTATGAGGAGCAGGTTTGCTTCGACTTGTTGCGGGCGAAGATGGAAGCGCTCGACCGTGGCGAACCGTTTTCCCTTCCGGAGGTACGTGCCTGCGAACGTTGCGCGGCCGTATTTGCGACGCTGGATGTGGCAAAGGACGTCTGCGAGGACATCGCCGCCGACCGTGTTCCCGACGAGTTGCGCGAACGGCTGCGCCACAAACCGCAGGCCGAGTAGGCCGCATGCGCTGTCTCACCACGCATGGGCACCTCCGGGAAGGCGCGGGAGTGAAATCCAAGCCCCCGGGCTGCGGCCCGTGG
>SKZP01000513.1 GCA_007127275.1 Planctomycetota bacterium | reverse complement strand
TGTCATGGGTTGATGGGTGTGCCGGCGCCTCTCGTGCTCCGTCGAGGAGGATTGAGTTTCTTTACCACGCCGAGCACTATAATTTCGCGCAGTCGGCGCCGCTCCTTAAGACGGTGCTTTGTTTTCGTCGGGCGTTGGTTGTTGACGCTGCTGGGGTGGCGCGGGGGTGCATGAGCGTGGCCGAGTTCGAGTCGTTGCGGGAAGGACGGATGCGCGAAGTCGCCTTCGCCGTGCTGCACGAGTATCCGTCGTTGTGGAACGCGTACCCGGCGTTGGCGGCGCGAGCAGCCGAGGACGGGGAAGAGGCGGGCGAGGGCGCAACGAGTCGGCAACTGGCTAACGCGCTCGGCGGGGTGCCGGATGTCGCGTCGCTTGCCGCACGGTGTCGGCAACGCCGCCCGGCGCCGCCCGAACAACGCGCTCGGGTGGTGCAAGCGCTGCGGGCGTATCATGAGGACCTGTACGGCGACGCTGCCGTGCCGACCGCAGTGACTCGCGCGCTCCAGCGGCTCGCGGATCCGGCGACGGTGACGGTGGTAACCGGCCAGCAACCGGCACTGCTCGGCGGGCCCGGTTATGTGCTGTCCAAGGCGCTTACCACGGTGACGCTCGCCTCGGCGCTCGAACGAGAAGGTGTGAGCGCGGTGCCGGTGTTTTGGATCGGCTCGGAAGACCACGACCTGACCGAGGCGAACACGGTTTGGTTGCCGGGCAAGCTCGGCGACGCCGCGGCGCAGGCACGGTGGCGAGAACGAGCCAGCGGCGCTGCCCGCGACAGCGGCCACGAAGGACGCCACGCAAGCCCGACCTCGCATTTGACCGCGCTTCTCCGCTACGCCAGCGGGTTCGAGAAGCGCTGGCCGTTGCGACGCACGCGGCTCGAGACCCTTGCGCGAACCACTCGCGTGCCGCTCGAAGCCACGCCGCTCGACGCGGCCGCCGCCGCCACCCTGAACGCATGGCTCGAGCCGCTCGGCGCTCCGCGAGTCGAAGCGAACGAGACGCTCGGTCGCTGGCAGGCGCGCGCTCTGCTGCATGCCTTGGGCAGCTACGGTTTGCTCGTCGTCGAGCCGTGGGTGTTGCGGCCGTTGCAAGGGGAGCTTGTCGCGCAGGCACTGGCTCGGCACGCGGCACTCGCCCCGGCCGTGGCCAAGCAAGCGGCGGCGTGGAGCGAGGAGGCACCCGCCCTTGCCGAGTTTGCCGAGCCGCAACCGCATCCGCCGCTGTTTTACCTTGCCGAGCGAGAGCGCCACCGCGAGCGACGACACCTCATTCCGACCGTGTCGCCGGGCAGCGCGAACGACGTCACGGGTTTCACCCTGGAAGGCCCGCCCCTGGAGTCGAGCCGAGATCCCGCGCACGGCCGTAGCTACCTTGCGCAGTGGCAGGCGCTCGCACGCGAGCAACCCGAGCGCTTCAGTGCCGGCGCGCTGTTGCGACCCGTGATCCAGGATGCGCTGCTCGACTGTGTCGCGTATGCCGCCGGTCCGTCGGAGCTTGCGTACAACCTGCTGTGCCGGCAGTGGCATGCGGCGCTGGGCGTCGAGCCGGCGGCCCTGGTACGGCGGCACTGCGTGACCGTGGTGCCGGAGGCGCAACTCGAACTCGCGGCCGAGGCGCTTGCACGACGCGGCGAGGCGTTCGACGCCGTGGCGGCACTGCGCTTCGACAGGCCGGAGAGTCTCGAAAGCGTGCACCGCGACCTGCTTGTCGAGACGCGTGCCGCGCTGGAAGAGCTCGCCCGGCACGGCGGCCCCGTCCTCGGAGGGATGCGCGCCACGGTGGAGGGCCTTGCCCGCAAGGTGCCCCGCCGACTTGCGCGTCACGTGCGCCGCAGCGCCGAGGCGCCACAAGCGTTCGCGCCCGACGTCACCCCGCCGCACGAGGCGGCCCTACGCTGGTACGAGCCGGTGTCACGCCACCTGCAAGAGCGAACGGTGCCGTGGCTCGCACTGGACTGGCAAGCCATCCGCAACGCCTTGAGCGCGCAACAGGCGGATCCGCTCGTGCAAGTACACATCTTGCTCGGCGTGTCTGCCCCGCAGTGACGGGGCATCTCCGTTTGCGGAAAATCCAAGCCCACGGACGTCGCCCGCACGCCGTAAAGATCTTGGTTCAGAGGCGAGCGCAGTACGCCAGCCCTGCGAGGCGAAGCACGCGACCACGAGGGTTCGCCTCGCAGGGCTTGCGTTCTGCGCTCGCCTTGTTTCGTTGTCTCTTAACGGACGACGCCCGCGGGCTCGAAAAAACGCAAAGCGAGCGAAGCGCGAGTTTCGCCCTTCGCTCGCCTGCGTGTTCATTGTCGTCAAGCAACGGCTGCGGTGCGCGTCGCCGCGGTTGGAGTCGACGAGCGCAGCGCCGCGTTGACGCCTTGCGATGCTCGCACGGCCGCAGCTTCTTCGTCGAGCAAGCGGTGCAACATCAGCCAGTCGAACGTCGCTTCGAAGCCGAGGCTTTCGTTGAGCCGGCGGATGGGCTCGTTGCTCGCGTCGTTGTATGTGTAGAGCCGGTCAAGGCCCGTCTCGCGACCCCAGATCATGCTGGAGAGCTTCAACGCGGTCGCAAGCCCCATTCGCCGGTGCGAGCCGCGCACGCCGGTGAGTTCAATGGTCGCGTCCTTCGGCTCCTCGGCGAAAAGGAACGTCACACCGACGTACTCACCACTCTTGCGGTCGCGGGCGACGAACGACCCTTCGTCGAGGAAGTCGTCCCGTTCGAGCACCTCCTCGCGCCACGGCTCGAACTCCGGACGGCTGCCCTGCTCGCCAGGGATCTGCGAAAACAACTCGGCGTCGAGCTCCCACAGGCGACGGTCGCGGTGCGGATCCTGCGCCAGCGCGGCCACCGGCAGAATCTCAATGCCGAACGCCGCCGGCTTTTCAAGCTTCGGCACGTACGGCCGCGGCTCGAACGCGGGCAGGTACAAGCCGAACTCGGTTTCCCGCTGGAAGAGTTCGTACCCTTGCGAGTAAGCAAAGGCGAGGGCCGCCGCGTCGTTGTCGGAGGCGCAAGTCACAAGCCGCGTAGGATCATACGGCGCAAGTGCCGACTCGAGGGCCTCGGAAAGCCGGGCGAACGTCGCGCGGTCCCGGTAGCCGGGAACGGCACCGACGCGCACCTGGAAGTGACCCCGCTCGGCGTAGTACGGCGAGCGAAACGCCTCTGCCAAGGCGACCGGTTGGCCCCGAACCACGGCAACCTGGCGCACGGCCGGGCCGAGCGTGAGTCGGCGGCGGTCCATCTTGCGCAAGACCCCCGGATCCACCGGGAAGCGCGGCCAAATGCGACCGTAGATGGACGCAAGCGAGGCGTAGTCTATATCTGCCTCTTCGGAATCCTCTGCAACGGTCTCTCCGTTACCGGAAAACGGACGAATCTGAATCTCGGTATTCATACAGTAGATGGGCACCCGCGTGCCCGTTACACCCCGGTACATGCCCCACATCCGGTGCGGTAACCGGTTTCGGAAAGCGGCGGGCCTGTCGGTGTCGCCGGACCTTTCCGAGGTGGGATGCCGAGCCGCCACGCAGCGACAGCTCCATGCACCTATTGCGTCCCGGTGCGTTCCACACCGAGGCAAGCCGGAACCGATCCAGCTTGCGGTTCGCATACTACCACAAAAACACTCCCGAGGGGCGAAACATTTCCGCACGCCCGTCACCGCGCCGAACGCAAGCGTTAGGAGCTGTCAGGAAACACCTTCCGAAAGTTGAGCGTCACGAGCGAAGGCTGAGCAAGGCGGAGGAAGTTGAGCAGCAGAGGCATGGCCGTAGCCCCCTTGAGCAGCAGCAACGACGACAACGAAGCACCGTCGAGCGCAGTAGCTCAAATTCGGAAGGTATTTTCTGACAGCTCCTTACTCGGCGGCACGCATCAGCACATCCGGCTCGACGTAAATGGGACACTTCGCACGGATCGCGCAGGCCATCGCGTCGCTGGGACGGCAGTCAACTTCGCGGATTTCGCCGCTCTCGGTGCGGATGCGCAACAGCGCGAAAAAGGTGTTTTCGCGCAACTCGCTGACGACGACCTGCTCGAGCTTACCTCCCACTTCGAGAATGATGTTGTACATCAAGTCGTGTGGCAGCGGCCGTGGCGGCTCGATGCCCAGCACCTCGCGGTCGATCGCCGCCGCCTCATAATGCCCGATGAAGATGGGAAACCAGCGCTCGCCGTCCCGCTCTTCCAGTACGACAATCGGACCGATGCCGAGGTCGGCGGTGGTGACGATCTTGGTGATGGCCATTGAAATCATGACGCGTCCTCCCTGCGGTGCGAGCGTGCGTTCTTGCGCGGGCAAAACAGGCGTCGTCGCATGTCAGCACACTATACCACCGATGGAAAACGCGCCGGGGCCGGCAACACCTTCCCGATCTCCGTGAACGCCCGCTATGCCGGTGCGCGCTCGACCCTCTCGATCAGTTCCCCGCGCGCTCCCGCCACTCCTGGATCTCGTCACGCACGCCGCCAATGGCGTCGTCGAGAGCCTGGCTGACGTCGTCGGGCCCGGGTTGGTTGACGGCGCGGCGCACGCGGTCGGTGATGTCGCTGACGTAGCGGCTTTGGGTGTCGTAGTAGAGGACTTCGCGGGCCTGGGCGAGGTTGAGCTTCTGCGCCTCCCCGACGATGTCCTCGCCGGTGGCCTCGCCAGGATCTCCGAGCACCTTGAAGACGAGGTCGAAGCGGCCGTCGCTGTACTGCTCGATCCGGTCGAGGATCTTTTGCAGCAGCCGCGAGGAGTACATTGTCGCGAGCTTGCGCATGCGAAACTCCGCCACCTGCTGCGCGGCGTCGTAGGCCGCTTCCGCTACGCGGCGTTCCTCCAGCTTCTCCTCGCGCTCTTCGGGCATGTTGAACATCTCCGCCGTGTCAATTTCATTGTTGAGCTCGCGGATCTGCTCGCGCCAATACCGCTCTTCGATGCGGCGCAACTCGTCGAGCAGGCTCATCAGATCGCGAATCTTCTCCACGTCGGAAAGGTCGCTGCTCAAGCGAGTGAAATCCACCACTCCGATGCGGATGTGATCCGGCGAGGTCGCCCGCTGCGCTTCGGCCGTCGGCGTGTCCGCGGAGAACAGCGTGAGCAGCGCCGTGCCAACGCCGAGGAAAAGGACGAGACCGAGGGGAATCAATAGCGTTCGCGCGCGCATCATCACCGACACCTTCTTCTGTGGTTGCGTTCGCACTCGTGAGTGGACGAGATGAAACCGAATCGTGGCCCCGGCGGCCAGACGTTGGACTCGACAACGCCCCTTATTACCAATCACACCCCAGCGTGCGAAGCCTGAAATCTCAAAGGGGCCGACAGGAAACCAATGCCGAACGCCGCCGCCGCGATTCTAGCCGCGACGCGAAGCGGTGCGCGCCTCACATAAGGCGTTTCGCAAACCCGAAAACGACGGGGCTCATGGGGGGAACGTGGCGGTACCACGCTCCGGGAATACCTCGCGGCTATCAAGATTGAATCCGTGAGTGTGCAGGTGGCCAACAAGCCCACGGCTTTGCCGGCTTTGCCCGTGGGCCGGGGGCGCAAACAGAGTCCGACCCACGGGCAAGGCCCGTGGGCTTTGCCCGCGACGTGCCACCCACGGATTCAATTGTGACAGTCTACTAGCGTTGTTACATGGCCCCCGAGGCGATCATCAATTCGCCCCCAAAATACGCCCGAAGGTCGCAGCGTAAAGTCGGTCACGGGCCGCCGCCCGTAGCCTCGAAAGAATTTCGAATTCCGACTGCGAAGGGGTCCA
>SKZP01000709.1 GCA_007127275.1 Planctomycetota bacterium | reverse complement strand
TGTGTCGGCGCGTACAAACCCGCAAGGCACTCGCGAACGCGCTGCATGATACGAAACACTCAGGCGAGAACCAGGGAAAACTCCGAGCCGTCGTTGCGAATTCGCACTGCGCACACCCTGCGCCGCCGTCTATACTGCATGGGTCGTCGAACACCCACGCCTTCCACCTCACCAAGGAGAGACCTCATGCGGCACCGACGTGTTTGGTTCATTCCCGTCCTTGCGCTGCTCCTCGGCAGTGCTGCCACCTTCGTTTTCGCCGAAGACGAAGATGGCAAACCGGATCCGGCGGAGGAGGAGGCGTGGCAGCGCGTCACCGACGCCGCAGACGCCTTACGGGCACACCGTACCGGCGAGGACCGCAGCCACACGCGCAACGACGTCATGCGCGAGCTTGCCGACGCCGCGGCCGCCTTTCTCGCGCAGGGAACCGAGGACGTTTCGCGAGCTCGCACCGCGGCGCGTCACGTCAGCAACTACTTCCGCATTCTCGAGGACTGGCACGGCGCACTCGAGGTGTGGACAGACGCGCTGCAACGGTATGAGCAGCCGTCGCTGCGCACGACCTTCCACGACGGACGCGGCCGCGCGTACGTGGCACTCGGAAATCTCGACGAGGCGCACGCCGAGGCACAGGCCTTGCGCGAGCTTGCCGAGGCGTACGAGCCGGTTCGGCTTTCCGCCCACGCGCTGGCCATTGACCTCGACGCCGCCGCGCTCGCCGCCGCAACGGAGCCCAACCTCGCCGCCACGAGCCGGCTCGCCGCGGAAGCCGCGGGCTACCTGATTGAAAACGTCGCCGAGCCGCACATCCACCTGCGGGTCTTCTACACACTGCCACGACTGACGGCGACGCTGAACCAACCGGAATGGCTCGAGTTGACGGCGCGACTTGCCGCGGACAATGCCCCCGAAGGCAGCAACCTGTGGGTGTTGATGCTGCAGCACCGCGGCACGGCCCTAGTCGAACTCGGCCGCCCCGACGAGGCCAACGCGACCATTCAGCGGCTCCGGCAAGGCGTCGACCTTGAAAGCAACACCACGGCACGCCGGGCCGTGGCCACCATTGAGCGCGCCTTGGTGCTTGCGCCGGGCACGGAGGCGCCGAATTTCGAACTCTACGACGTGAAAGGCGAGCAACGCTTCAGCGTGGAGGACTTTCGTGGCGAGATTGTCCTGCTGGAGTTTTGGGCGACGTGGTGTGGACCGTGCCGCCGGGTGATGGAGGATCACCTGCAACCGTTGCACGAAGCCTACGCCGAACGCGGTCTCACCATTCTCGGCATTGGCAGCCCCACTCGCGACACCGCCGAGGCACAGGCCGCGTTTGCCAAGGAGCACGGCTACGGCTGGCTCAAGCTCTTCGACGAGCAGGCCGAGGCCATCCGCGCCTACCACGTTACCGGGCTGCCGACCCTCGTGCTGTTAGACCGCGAAGGCAAGGTCGTCACCCACTCCAGCGGCGCGGGCGCAATCAGCGCCATCCGCACCTACCTTCACGACCACCTGGGCCCCGTAGAGCAGCCCAGCGACGCCGACTGATCTCGCACCCCTTTGCAATGACGCCAAACCCAGCGACTGCGTTGGGCAAAGGGGGAAAAAGCGACGGGGGAAAAAGCGACGCGAGGGCAGGCCGGTCATTGCGGATGTACCGGTAGCTTTCGCTAACAGTTCTTCCGCTCGCGGCCCGCCCTCGCGCTTTTGAGGGTGCGGAAGCGAACCGGTCTTTGCAATGGCATGTATGGCTTTCACCATACACGCAACTACTCGCGGTTCGCTTCCGCTACTCCGAGCCAAGGATGGGCCGTTGTGAATTTCTTTCGTGCACGCACGCAACGAAAGCATCCCTAGCGACCCATCCTTGTACTTCCGTCCCGCGCGAATACGGCTCGCTCCGTCTGTGTCAGGCCTTGCCAGCCGCATTCGCGCGCGTTCGTTGCAAGGGTGCCCGGGCTTGCATAACCGGTCGCCCGCGGCCATTTACCCTTGCGAAGGGTGGCAAGAGTGAACCGGTCGTTGCGGAGGCCGATTCAGTTTTCACCGAATCCGTCACCACTCGCGGTTCACTCTTGCTAAATCCGTAACGCTTCGTCGTTCGCCTTCGTCACCACGCCCTCGCCCGTTCCCAGCGGCCTGCCTCACCTTTCGGTGCCGCCGTCCTCGTCTCACCCACAACAAACCCGTGACCTCCGCTCATCATTTCCACCGCCCGCGGGTTTTTTCTCCGCACTTAGCGGATGTCGCGGTGCCAACACCCGCACAGGGAAGCTTGGCACGGCGAAAGCCCGAGCCGCCAACTGTGTGCAGATAAGCGCGGGGAGCTTTTGAAATCTTGGCCGCGTTCGGTAGACTGGAGCGCGCCGTGTTGTGCGTACCGTCCGTTTCAATTGCCGCAGGTTTGCTCGGCGACCCTTTGAGCCCATTGCCGCATATGGCCACCAACGACGAGATTCTCTTCGGCCGCATCGCCGTGCTCTCCAAGTTCGTCACCCAAGAGCAGGTGGACGAATGCTTGGCGACGCAGGAGCGGCTACGCCACGAGCAACCGGAGGAGGTTCCGCACCTCGGCACCATTCTCGTCGACACGGGCTACCTTTCCGAGCGGGAAAAGCGCGCCATCTTGCAGGTGCAGAAGGAAAACCTGCAGCGGCGCGACTCCGGCGCCAACGCCCGCCGCCAGGAGCGCATTTTCGGCTACCTGGTGATGAAGCTCGACTACGCCACGGAAGAGCAGGTCTTTGAGTGCGTCCGCGAGCAGGCCCGGCTGCAGCGCTTTAACCTGATGTTCAAGCTCGGCGAGGTCTTCGTCTCCAAAGGATATCTCTCGCACGACCAGGTCCAGGAGGTGCTCGCGCTGCAAGACAAGTTTATTGTCACCTGCGAGGGCTGCGGCGTGAAGTTCAACGTCGTGCGCTACCAGGCCGGAAGCAAGGTGAAGTGTCCTGAATGCGGCGAGATTGCGCTCGTGCCGGACGTGATGGCGCAGATGCAGCAGGAGAAGGCCGAGGCCGCCGCGGAAGAAGCCGCCGTCCAGACCCCCGCCGCCGAGTCGGTCAGCGAGCATGAAGCGTCGCATGCGCCGGGAAGCAACGGTACCGGCGAGTCAGAGCCCGCCGTCGCGGCGGCGTCGGAAAACCGCGACTCGCCGTCACCTGAAGCGCAAAGCCGCAGCCCGCTGAACCGTGACCATGTCTCCACCGAGCGGCACGCCTCGCAGACCGCCACCGAGGGCCCCGGCGCCGAAACGGACGGCATTGACGCGACCTAATCCGGCCACGAGGGCTGCGCAAAGCCGGGCAGGCGAGAGCGTTCGTCATTCGGGCGACGTGTACGTTGTGGTTTTCAGTTCTTGGAGGCAAGTGCAGCGCTGACGCCTGACGCCCTGTGCTCGCCTTTTTTCGTGGACATTTCGGGCTGCGCGGTCCGGGCAAGAAAGAAGCCGCCTCCACTACTTTTGCGAGTGAGGGCGGCGACTTTGGTTGACCGGCAATCAGATTAAGCCGCTAGCCGTTTGGAATCCGGAAAAGCCCACGGGTCGCGGCCCGTGGGCTTGAATCCGTTAACGCGTGGGACCCACGTTTTCGCGGCCGGTGGGCTTGAATCCGTTAACGCGTGGGCGGTTTAGCGGTCCAAGTCCTCTTGAAACTCACTTAGCGAGAGGATGACCTCGGCACGCTCCGGCAGAGGCTCCGCGTCGCGTCCGAATTGGAACCAATCACCGAAGTAGCCGATGGTCGTGTCCACCACGGATTCGAAGTTGAGCCGCAGTTTGACGAAGGTGAAGTGCTCGAGTTCTTCGGTCGAGACCGTTTCCGCGCCGTCAATCACGTCGTCGACAATGGTGTCTGCGTAGCTGTCGACGAGCTCCGGGTCGAAGGCATCCACATACGGGTCGTAGTCAATCGTTTTCAGAAAGGCCTTCACCGTGGCCGCGACAAACTCATGAAGTGCCGCGCGGCCCGCTTTGAGCGCTTCGCTTTCGGTGTGTCCGTAGCCGAACGCGTAGTAGGCGGTACCCAAGTCCTGCTGCAAGTCCTCTGTCCAGTCGGGGTAGGCACTCGGCTCGGCCGGCAGGTCCACGTCGCCCGACTCGTCGGACTCTTCGCCGTTACCGTTTGCGGGGTCCGGGTCAGCTTCTTCGTCGTCAGAATACGGGTCGCGATCATGGCCGTTTTCGGCGTCGGTATCACGGTCGTCGTTATACGGATCCTCGTCGGACTCCTCCGGATCGCCGTTTTCATCCGGATCCTCGTCGGCCGGCTCAATCGGCTGTTCCACGTCACTTGGCTCGTCCTTCTTCTCGGCACCACCATTGCAGCCGAAAAGTACGAACAGAAGCAGGCTCACCGCTATGCAGCACGCGTACATTGCACGAATCATACGAACATCCTTGGAAAAAGGGACGAATTGGTGGGTGCGGCGTCGCACCGCCTGTGGGCAGCGCGAGAGATTGAAACCGCGGGGACAACACCCGAGGGATACTCAAGATGTCACGACGCGTCAACCGCAAGTGCACCGGAAGCGCCGAAGCTGACGGGATGCCGCTCCACCTCGTGAAGCCACGTCTCCGCGGCTCACCTTCCTCCGCCTGACAAGCCTTTGCTCACGACGCTCAACATTCGGAACCAAGCCGCACGCGCATTGAGATCCGTACTTTCAAGTCCCCGGCGGTGACCCGTGGATCCCACGTGTTGACGGATTCGATTTACGGGCCGCGGCCCGTGGACGTTTCCGGATTCCAAACGGCTAGCGGTCTAATATTCTGACAGCTCCTTAGTTCTCGCCGTCTCCTTCGTCTTCCGCGTCGTCTTCCGCGTCGTCGGTGTCGTCGTGGTTCTCTTCCGCATCAGCGTTCTCGTCCGGCTGACCGTCATTGCGCTGGGCCAATTGCTCGGCGACGGCATCGCCGTCGAAGAGGCCGCGCACGAGTACCGGCTGTAATCCGCCGGGCTCGGGGTCGCGCAATTGTTCCGCCGCTCGTTCGAGCGCTTGAAGTCCGTCATACCACGTGGACAAGAGCGACGCCGCCTTTCGAACGAGTTGGGCCTTTTCCGGCCCTGCGGCACCGCGTTCACGGAAAGGATTCGTGAACAGTTCGAGGTAGGCCACTTGGCTTCCTTCCACGTGACGCATGCGAGCGGCGACCACGCGTTCCTGCAATTGTTTCTCGGCAAACTGGTCGAACAGATCCAACTGTGCGGAAATGGGCACCTGCTCGGTCGGCGAAAGCATCAAAGCCACCTTCAACTGCGGGCGACCCAGCTGCTCGAGCGGATCTTTTGCGCCCTCATTCGCGTGCACCTGCGACGCCGGCAAGAAAGCAACCAAGCCGGCCGTCACAAACAAGGCCAGCAACGGAAACCAGGCAAAGGTGACGTCTTCGCGAATTCCAGAAACGGTTGCCGACCCACGTAGCACACGCAACATGTGAAACCTCTCTTTCCGTGTGGTCCTTTTGTGAATGCGAGCGGAGGGACTCGAACCCTCACCCCTTGCGGGACAGGAACCTAAATCCTGCGCGTCTACCAGTTCCGCCACGCTCGCTCACGGGCGCCTTGCGCCACGCACTATACCTTGCACGTCCACACTGTGGCAGAGTGATTTTTTGCCGCTGTGACTGCCCTGATTTCGGGGCCTCGCAGGCACCGGGGAATCCACTGCCCGTCTCCAGCGTTGCGCTACGTGAGCGGCTTGGAGGCCCTCTGGGTGACGGTCGAGCCGTGGCTTGGGGCCTCCGAGAGTGTGGGAGAAGGAGTCTGTGCAGACCAGGTACCCT
>SKZP01000523.1 GCA_007127275.1 Planctomycetota bacterium | reverse complement strand
CGGGCGGTTTGACGCCGCCGCCACCGCCGCCGCCGGTTTCGTGCTCGGAGGCGTCGCCGCTTTGTTGCGGGTTGTTGTTGTCCTGCGGGTGTGCGTTGCCGTTGCCGGGGACTGTCATCGGAACCACCCTGGGGTTGGGCCGAATCGACGCCCGCCGCACTCGTCGCTGTCGCCGTTACCGTGTGGGCTAGGAGGGAGAAACACACGAACAAACCAGACGGCGACGCAAGAGAACGGGTGCCACGTCGAGCCGGCAGTCCACCTACCGAACGGTTGAATTCCTCACCTAAACGGACCGTAGTCGGAGTGTACCAAACCGAGCCACCGGCGCACCCGAAGAATCCCCGTAGCTACCAAACCAAGCCCACGGGCTTCGCCCGGGGGTCGAAACCCGGGTTGTGGCTGCGCCCCACGGGGAAAGCCCGGGTTGCGGGCGCGACCCACCGGCAAAGCCCGGATTGCGGCTGCGACCCACCGGCAAAGCCGGCAAAGCCCACAGTTCGCGCGACCCGGGGGAGTAGCTCGAACGCTCGCTCGACCCACGGGCGAAGCCCGTGGGCTTGGTATCAACGTGTCTGGAACTGGGAGAGGCACGGACCTGCAACGGGGCACTGGTCGCTCTCCCCCCGTTACTGGTACCGTATGTGTGTTGGACTCCTCCCTTTTCCGTTCCCTCGAGGAGCTAGGCATCTCGAATGAGCGAGAACGAACTACCTCGCGACGACGTCGCTCGTGGCGAGGCACCCACGAGCACCACCGCCGCGGCAGAGGCGGCCATTGCACTTGTGCAGCAAACGTCCAAGCAACGGGACGTCGCCCGCCCGGCGCGCCGACTGCGCGTTTTTGCCCTTGTAATGGTGAGCCTGGCGGTCTTCGCCTTTGCTACCTGCATCTTCACTGGGAGCATGCTCACCATGTGGGCGAGTGAAGAGATTGTCGTGCGGGACATGTCGCCGCCAACGGTCGTCTACGTGGAGGAAAACCACGGCCTGGTCCTAGCCGGCCATGTCATGGCTGGGTTCTTTACAGTCGTTGCGTTGCTTGCGTATGCGGGGCTGCATGTGCGCTTCCGGCGCCTCTTTCAGCAACTCGACGTCGACGAGAAAGCGCGCAAGCGCGTATTCAGCGGCTGGGTGGTGGTACCCTTGGCCCTGATGCTTTCGGGGGCATTGGGGACCGCGGCGGTCATTGGTTATGCGCTTCCGGATAAACCGCCCACGACCGAGCGCCTGGAGCATCGCCTGGAGCAGGCGGAAGAGGAGCCGCCCACGGTCGTCCACGAAGGGGACGAACCGTGGGAGCGTGACCGACACATGCCGCAGCCAGGGCAGATTGATGTGCAACCCAGCCCCGTACCCCCACACGTACAAGGGGCGCAAGAGCGAGAGGCATGGATGCTGCACACCTTTTGGTTGCCGTTGTTCATTGGCTTGGCGCTGATTGTGCTGTTGCCGGCGGTTTATACGCTGCAACGTAGCCGCGACGCGCTGAAAAGCCTCGACAACGCAGGGGAAGCGGACGCGAAGAAACGCTCGCGCAAGAAGGGCTGATGTCGTTGGCGGTTCCTGCGCCGTTTCGTGCGAACTTCGTGTCCCCTTTGCGAGCATCTCGCGTGAGACCGGCTTTGCCGCCGGTGGTCCCCGGGTCGGAGTCGCCTGCGAGCCGCAGAGTCTCGGACAACTCTTTTCCCACTCGCCTTTAGCACCGCGTGGAAACGAGGGAGATGCCCAACGGGCCAAAGCATCCTAAACCTCCCTCTCCCAACGAAGAGGAGGGACGAGAGTCGCCGGAGGCCCACGAGGGAGACGGCGGCGCGGAGTCGCTACGTGGGCACCCTCAGGAAGCGCCGTATTCAACCGGCAAGGAGGCGCGCGAGCCTGGCGAAAAGACCTTGGCTGCGGCACGTGCTGAGACGGTAACCGACGTTACAGCCGGCCAGCTTGCGGGGCAGGCCAAGACGCCGGCGACGTTAAAGTCGCGCTTCAACGGAGAAGCGAGCAGTGGTCGTCGAACGTCCGCAGGCTCGGGTGGCCACGCCGTGCCCTCGACCGCACCCAGCCGTGCCGCAAGCGGTCGCACCCAACGTCCCTCACCACGCGGTTCGCAGCGGCGACAACCTCGACGGATGCTCTTTCGGCGCGGCTGGTGGTGGCGTTACCCGGTCAACGTCACGTTGATTTTGTTGCTCTTGTTCGTGACGCGCGGGCTGTGGCTCGCACCCATTGTCGTCGCCGTGCTCGAGGCGCAGGTCGCGCAAGCCCTCTCCGCACCGAGCGTTACGGTGCGCGGCGTCGGCGGCACACTCCTGACGTCGTTCGAGATTCACGGGTTGCGCACGCACGGCGAAGCGACGGGAACCCACGTGCGCCACCTCGCCTTGCGCTCCGCCGAGGTGCGCTACTCGTTGTGGGGTCTGATGCGCGGCGAGCCGGAGTGGTTCGAACTGGCTGCGGTCGACGGGCTCGTGCTCACTGTCGACGCACGGCATCCCCCGGAGCCGCTTGAGGCGCCGGAGGAGATTGTATTGCCGGCGTGGTTGCCGGACGTGGCGTTGAGCGACGCGCGAGTTGTCGTGCAACTCGGCGAGGGCCAGGAACTGCGCGCCGAGGAGCTCGAACTCACCGTGCGTAGCGCCGGGGAAAACGCCCGCGTGGCGTTGGATGTGGCGCGTTTCTCCGGCCGCTTCGGCGAGACGAAGCTCGACGCCGCACCATTGCATGCGGAACTGATGCGCCGCGGCCGCGAGCTTGCCGTGACACGCCTCGACTGGGCGGGCCTTGAGGTACAGGAGCCGTTGCGCGTGCGACTCGGCGAGGCGGTCCGCACGCCAGAGTGGGTGGCCACGCATCCTGGCGGCGCCCCCGGCGAGCCCGGAGATTTTCAGCCGGTCACCGTCGCCGGCAAACTCGACGTGCTCGGCGGCAGCCTGTTTCTCGACGCGACGCTCGCCTTGCCGTTGGGGGAAACGTGGCAACGTGCGCCAGCTCCGTGGGCTGCGCTCGAATTGCTTCAGGCAGAGGGACTCGACCTTGCACAGGTGGAACGCTGGCTCGGCGCGGATGCCGTGCCGCTGACGCGCGGGCGCCTTTCCGCTCGGTTGAACGGCACGGTGAACCTTGCGGACCCGCTCGGCGCCGCGGTGGATGTCCAACTGGGCGGGCGCAACCTGCACGCGGCCGTGGCGCTTACCGAGTCGGCGGCGGCGACCGAGGCGCTCGAATCCGTGGCGAAGGATCTCGACCTCGTCGAATGGGATCCTGGCCGGGCCGAGTCGCAGATACGCGTGGCATTGGATTATTTGTATGTCGAGGCGTCGCTGCAACAACGCGAGGTGCATGACATTCTGGGCATGCTACGCCTCGGGCAAAGCGAATTGCACCTCGAGCGGGCCGGACTGCTTTTGCCACGAACGCTCGGAAGTGTCGGTAAGGACAACGACGGCGCCGCCGTAGTCCTCGAGGAGGACGTCGCCGACGCGGCGGATGAGGAGGTGCGGCATTCTCCCTCGGCGGCCACGACGGGAGTTGCCGTCACCGACGCGGCCCTGACGCTCAAGTTGCGCGACGTCGAACGACTGCCGCAGGTGCTCGCCTTGCCGCTCAACTGGCCAGCGGAGATTTTCGCGGGCATGGAGGCGGACGTGCGGCTTGAGATGCACCCGCAGCGCCTACGCGCTGAGCTGGAGTACCGCGACTCGGACGGCGCCGGGCGCTTTCAGGCAAGCGGGTGGCTCGCGCTGCCGGAGAGCGAACGGGACGCGGCGCCACGTACTACGGGAGACGGGCCGCTGCCGGTTTCCGTCGCCGAGATTGGTGACGCACTGCAATTCGGAGAGACGCGGCTCGGCGGGCGGTTTGACCTGCCGAGCTTGCAACGCTGGAGCGAGCCGCTGGCGCGGGTTTTCCCCGAGTTCGAACCGTTGCGGCCGCTGGAAGGTCGGCTGGCCGGCGAGTTCAACCTCGAAGGCTCCCTCAGTCAGCCACGGCTCGACCTCGACCTCACCGGACGCAACTGGCGCTACCGCCACCGCTTGATTGGTTCGTGGGACCTCTCCGCCCGCTACGACGCCTCCGCCTCGGACGCTTCTCCGCGCGTGGAACTGGAGCGTTTCGTGCTGGTCGGAACCGAGAGAATGCGGCCCCCTGAAGAGTTGCCGGCGACGGTGGACCGCGTGCGTGCGTGGTTGAAGGCGGACTTGAAGGCGGATGCCCACCCCATGGTTCCTCGGCTCGACCACGCGTTCCTCGACCTGCGCCTGCACGACCTGAGCCGTTATGCCTGGGTGGCGGAGATGTTTTACGCGGATGCGCCTGAGATGCGCGACACGCTGGTTCCGCTGCTCGCCGGCTCGCTCGACGCTTCCGTCGTCGGTCGCGGCGAAAAAGGGGCCGAGCCTCAGGATGGCGGTGGTGAAGTCGACGTCTGGGACGTCTGGGTACACGGGCGCAACCTCAAGCTACCCGCGGGCGAAAGCCTCGCCGAGCTCCGCCTCGACGGCACGCTCGAGCCCAGCGCCGCGCAGCTACACCGGCTGCATGTACACGGCTCGCCGGGCACTCTTGGCCTCACCGCCGCGGTGGACTGGAGTCTGCCAGCCGCCGCGCGCGAGAACGACAACGGGAACGAAAGTAGTTTGCGCCTGCGCTTCGACATCTCCGCGCTTAACTACGCCCGCCAACCCTTGTATTGGAACTTGCAGCGCCCGACGTCCGGCTCGCTCTCCTTCAATGGCCGCGGCGGCCTCGAGCACCTACGCCTCGACTCGCCGCTTTCCCTCGACGGAAGCCTCGGGCAACTGATCTGCAGCGTGAACCTCGCGGCCGGCAAGCGTTCGCGCGTTCAAGTACAGGCCGAGCGCGTGCCGCTTGCTGGGGTTCCACGCCTCGCCCGCCAGGAGGATCCCCAGTTGCGCCTCGGCGGTGTGCTCGACGAGTTGTCCGTGCGCGCCGACGGCCGGCTCGAGGCCGCCAACGACGGAGCAGGCTGGCGGCTTGACGAGCTCGACTGGGATCTGCGCCTCGCGGCCCACGACCTCGCCTACGACGACGCGGCGATCTACGACGCATTGCGCGAGGCCGTCGGCCTGGACCTTCGGGCCGTCGCCGCGGAGCCGGCCGGCTTCGGAGAGCCCGAGGAGCGCGAACTGCCAGACCCGGCGCATCTGCGCCTCGACGTGGACCTGCATGTCGAGGGCCGCAACGGGGAGATGCGCTTCCGCGGCGGCAGCCGCGCACAGGTGCGACTGGTACGTCCCGTGGCGCGCCACTTGCACACGGCACTTGCCGCCGCGCACGCCACACGCCGCGAACCGCGCAATCCGCTGCGCACACGGGACATTCGTGGCAACGACGCCGAGATACTCGCTCGCCTGGACGTGGAAGGCCACGCCCCGTTTCGGCTCGAGCGTCTCTTGCGGGCGGATAACGAGGCCGTGATGGCCCCCGAGTGGTACGAGCGCGTCTTTGCCTTCGGCGCACTCGCCGGCAATTTGCGTGTCGAGTTGCCGCGACTGGAACGGGCACGCAGGCTCGTACCCGGCTTGCCCATTCGGGAGGGTCGGCTCATACTCGAAGGGAGTGTGAGCGGTACGTGGCGCAACCCCGTGGCGAGCGTCGCCCTACGCACCCCGGGCGAGGGGTTCCCGGTCGTGCTCGAACAACCGCTTTCCGAGGCGGAGCGCTTTCGAGCCCGGTATGAGCTCGGTGCACGTGCGGCCACGCCCCTTGAACTCGCCGTAGACGTGAAACTCACCTACCGCATGCAAAGTCCGCTGGCGAATGCCCCCTCCGG
>SKZP01000258.1 GCA_007127275.1 Planctomycetota bacterium | reverse complement strand
CGGCGTGCCGGCAACTTCGACTCGCTCGGCGTCGAGCGTCAGCGCCGCTTGCGGCTGGCGCAGCGTGCCCGCGGCGACCACTGTGCTGCGCAACTCGCCGCCGACCGCAAGTTCCGCCAGCCGCGGATGCCACTGCCGCGCCGCCTCGAGCCGCGGCAGCACTACCAGCACGTCCCCGGCGACTTCGCTTTCCAGCCAGTCCGCAGGCTCGCCGCTGATCAACAACGGCCCCAGCTCCACGTGTGCGCCGTCCGGCCCGGCAAGAGTGCCGCGTAGCAGCACCTCCGGCCGCAACGGGGGACTCGACGCAGGGGCGCCGACCTCCGCGGTGCCGGCTTGCGCAGGATCCGCTTCCGGCGTGTCGGCTTGTGCTGCGCCGGCATCTGCTGACCCGCCTTCCGCTACTCGGGGGTCCGCGGCGTTGGCTTCCGCAGCGTCCGCTTGCGCGGCACTTGCTTGCGCGGCGCCGGCACCACGGCTTTCGTCGCTGGCGCCACCGGCAGGCTCACTGGCAATCTGCGCTTCAAGTACAAGCGTGCTGCCGCGCATCCGAGTCCAGTTTAGCGCAAGCAACTGCTCGGCCGCCTCTGGCCCCACCACGCGCAACACCTCCGGCGCGCGCAGCCACTCGCGCAGTGCCGCCGCGTCGGGCACCTCGACGTGTACCTCGCCCTCGAGTGGCGGCCACGGTGCGACTGGTTCACCGGGCGGGTTCGCGGAGCGTTGCGAATGTGTCGCTCCCGCCGTTGGAGTCGCGGCGGTGCCGGCCCGTGTGGGCCTCGACGGTGTCGCGCGTTTTCGCTGGTGTGCAAGATCACCCCCGTGAGTGGCGAGCCACTCGAACAACTGCGTCGTCTCACGACTCGACACCGCAGCCTGCACCTGCACGCCCGCTGTCTCGAGCGTAAGCCTCACCTCCGCCTCGTCTTCTCCGTGCCATGCCGCAACAACCGTTGCACGCGGCACGCTCACTCCCGCAACGCGTGCCCCGTCCACCTTCACGCGCAGCGTGGCGTCGCTCGCCGCCGGCTGTGCCGTATCCACCCACCCTTTCAAGGCTCCACCAAGCAGCCCCGCAACGGAAACGGGCAACGCCTCGTCGAGTCCCAGCAGCGGCTCGAGCCGCGTGAGGGGCAGCCCCTCCCACTCGACGTCCGCATCCACAACCGGGCCGGCGGGCGCAAGCCGGATTCGCGTGTCGCGCACGGCGACGCGTCCGCCGAACAGTGCCACTTCGCCAGCAACGCGTAGCGACTGTTCCTCCGGAAGGAGCACAACCCGCACGCCGTACTCTTTCATCGCAGCCGGATCCAAAACGGCAGGAGACGCTCGCGTGGCGACGGTCGAAGCAGATTGGGCGGACAAGGCGCGCGCGGCCGTAGCCGGAGGGGAAGCGGCGTCTCCGACGAGCCATTCGGATCCGCTGCGCAAGCTCGCAAGCCGCACCTCCCGCTCGCCAATGACAAGCTCCGCCGCCGCGTCCCGCACCGGCAATGCCTGCCCGGCCAGCGCTCCTCCAACCTGCGTCGCCGAGAGGTGTACGCGCTGCACCGCCGACTCCGCGTGGTGCGGCGTCGTCGGCGACGCGGCTGCCGGGATGTGCGTCCCGCGCGCGGTCAGCCCGTCGAGCCGCATCCACGTCTCGTCATCCACGCGCAGCATCAACCGCGACGACTCAACGCGCAACGGTGGCAACTCCGCTACGGGCAACGCCTCCGGCAGTACCACCTCCGCCTCGGGCTCCGCCTCGAGGTAGCGCAAATCCACCGTGGCGGAAGCATCTCGCACACGGATGTCACGGATCCAGTCGTCGCGGCCACCCGCCAGGGCGAACAAGTTGTACCGCACCGTCACCGAGCCGAGATACGCCTCGCGCAACGGCGTTTCGTTCGTCCCCTCGCTCACCGCCTGTGCGCCGGCTATGTGCACACCACGCGCCGTCAAGTTCGTCACGTAGCTGCCGCTGACCGAGGCAATCTCCACAGGCACGCCCAACTCGGCACTCAAGATGCGGCTGCCCAGATGCGCCGCAAGGGGTCCGAGCCACGCGTCCCGCACAAGAAACAAGCCAAGCCCCACGAGCAGCACCAACCCGAACACCTTGAGCAAACGTCGACGGCGGCCACGCCGTGGCTCGGGCTCCGGCGCATCCCCCGGCAATGCGGCGCGCCCTCCGGCGCTCGGCGGCGGCAGGCCGTTGCCTCGCTTCCGCTCGGCGTCTCCACCTTGCTCCTGTGCCGACGCGGTCGGCTGTGGCAGCGCCGGCCTCGAAGGAACAAGCGGATACTCCGTGCCGGAGCCAGGGGGAGACGGATCAGTCATGGTCGCACGAGTACGCTGCGTGTCAGTCGGTGAGAGGGGGGCGGAACAAGCAACCCGCCGCTTGGAGGATACGTGTTTATGTCATATACTATTTCGGGCAGGGAAGGTTCCGAGGTGGTCTTGGAACACCCTGGCCTCGGCACCAACGTGCTTGTCTCCAGCCGGTCGACGCACAGCCCGCGCGCGCGCATTAGCCACAGACTAAAGCCCGTCAGGGTAGCCGAGACACAACGGAGCCGGCGGCTCCGTTCACCGCTGTGCCTAGCCGCTGCGTTCCAGCTTCGCTGGCGCAAACCGTCGCACCGGGCCGGGAAATGCGAAGCATGCGGCCGGATTGGATGAATGTCACGGGTCAACGAGGCGGTTGCAAATGCTCGTGCGGGCGTCGCTCTTCTCGCAAAGGTCACCGTCGCTGTTCGTTGCGACGCTCGTGCTCACGTTCGCCGTGGCCCTGGCGGCGCTACTCGCGCTCAGCGGCTGCCCGGCGCAGGAGCCGCGCGACGAGCCGCCCGAGGGGGTGGTCATTGAACGTGAAGCACCGCCCAATGACGTGCCACCGAGCAACAATGACGAACTCGACAACGACGAGAGGGACGAACCCGAGGTAGCCCCGCCTCCGGCCCCACGCCCCGTCGAGCCGCCAGCGGAGCTGACACCGCGCGCAATACGCTTGCGGGTGCGTCCCGACGTCGTCGACGCCGGCTGGAGGCCGGTGCGCCGCCTTGCTCCCACGACGGACGCGGTTCGCACCTCGCTCGCCAATCCCGCGTACGTCGCCGGTTTGTTCGCCCACGCCGCCTTGAGCGAGGACGCCGCCCTCTTATATGGCGTGTTGCATCCCAACGCCGCTGTCCCGATGCCGCCCACTCTTTCACGCAAGGCACGCGGCGCGCCGGAGGAGGAGGCTGACCCAGAGGCGGAGGCAAAGTGGCGCAAGCTGTGGTGGCGGTTGCGCACGCAACTCTACGGAGCGCAAGCCGTTCACCTTTGGGGTGGCGCACGTCCGGGCTCCGACGGAGCGGCCACGCTCGCCGTTGTGCTCGCCCCGCGTCAGCCGGATGCCGAGCCGTTGCGCACGGTGCTGCTACTTGCCCCGCATCCGAAGGGGCGCATCCGGCACGACCCCGGCGCCGCCGAAAACCGCGCTACCGTCGGCGACGGCAACGAACGCGAAATCAATCCCCCCGTGCGCTGGGCCGTCGTGGATGTGCAAACGCACGTGGCGGCCGACGCGCGCTCACTTGCCTCGCCGGTCGCGGCACGCTTTCCGTTGGATCAGCCGCAGCCTCAGCTCTTTCCTGTCGAGGCGGCGCCGGAGATGGCCGAGCTGCAACCAACGAAGCCCGAGCATGCCGCGCGACTCGACGCACAACTACGCGAAACGCTGCAACTGCTGACGGCGGCAAAGCCCGTCACACCTCCGCCGTTCGCCAAGACCGTTGCGACCGCACTCGGCCTCGGCGCGCCGCCGGATGCTCACGACGAAGCCGCGGCCATCCTCGGCCGCATTCCGGAAGGGGCCGCGCGGCTTGCCACACGCATCGAGGCCTCCCTCGTGGACGCCCCCCATCTGCGCAACGTCCGACTGCTCCGTCTCTACCGCACCTGGCACGAGGATTCACCGGGTCTCGTGGCCGAAGGTGCAGCCGTACTCGAGGGCGCACTTGGCTTTCCGCGCCTTTACAAACTGTATTGGTGGTCCCCCGTGGGCAACGAAAGGAAGGCGGAGCCGTTGATCCCCGGGGTACGTGGGAACCCCGCCGGCAACAACCTCACTGTCCAGGGACCTACGTGGCGCTTGCTTGCATGGGAGCCGTGGTTAACCGAATCCGACCCGGAAGAACTAAACCGCTAGTCGTTTGGAATCCGGAAGAGCCCACGGGCCCTCGCTCGTGGGTCGAATCCGTCAACGCGAGGGACCCGCGCGCCGCCGCCCGTGCGCTCAAAATTGCGGATCTCAATGCGCAAGCGGTCAAAATCCACAAGCACTCGCAAACGAAGGTTCATTGCGGTTTAAGGAGGCCGTGGACGAATTCCAACGCAGCGCGACCAACGGGAATTCGTGGTTTCCCCTAGTCCACCGACTACGTCGGTGCGCTCCCGTTCGTCCGTGGAGGAGGAAGCGAACTACGCAAGCGACCGCGATCCCCGCAGTGTTTTGCTCGACAGTCGGTTTGTGCGCGCCGGTTCGCGTGCATCTTGACCAAACAAGGCGAGCGCAGGGCGCCTGCGAGCACCGGCTCGGCGAGGCAAAGCACGGAACCACGCGGGGTCGACGCGCAGAGCTGGTGTACTTCGCACGCCTCAGAACAGAAGACGAAACGGCATTCGGGTTTGCCTGTGGGTCGCAGCCGTTACCGGCGTTTCACCCACGGGCGAAGTCCGCGGGCTTAACCGCCACGCTCCCACAGAGTAGAGATGCACGGATCCGGTAGCCTGCGCTGGCCGCGTTCGACTGGGCGTGGCATCATGCACGACACCTTTCCCGTTTTCGACCGGTATGGCGCGGCAAGGGAGGAAGGTTATGGCACCGTTGATTGGTGTTACCTGCGACTACGACGTCAAACGCAATGTTCGCGAAGTCGCTTGCCTCTATCCGGATTACTTCGAGGCCGTCGAGCAGGCCGGCGGCGTGCCGGTGCTGATTCCGCCCATCCGCTCGATCTACTTGATGCGCTCGTTGCTCGACCGGCTCGACGGCGTCGTGCTTTCCGGTTGCGACGACTACAACCCCAAGCTTTGGGGCGACAAACCGCACCCTTCCTGGACGCCCATGATGCCGCGGCGCGAAGCGTTCGACCTCAAGTTCGCGAGCTTGCTGCTGGAAACGGGACTGCCCATTCTGGGCATTTGCGGCGGCATGCAACTGATCAACATTTCGCTCGGCGGCACGCTGATTCAGCACATTCCTGAGGAACTCAATGGCGCGGTACAGGTGGAGCATACGAAGCCCGCACCGGAGTTTGCCGTGCACGAAGTCGAGATTGTCCCGGGCAGCGTGATGAACGAAAGCGAGAGTGAGCCGAAGGAGGTGCAGGTACGCTCGTACCACCACCAGGCCATCCGCGAGCTTGCGCCGAGCCTCAAAGTGACGGGAACGAGCCGCGACGGCCTGATTGAGATGGTCGAGGGGGATACGCCGAACCGCTTTTTACTCGGCGTGCAGTGGCACCCGGAGAAGCACCTGCCGGAGGCGGGCCCGGACCGCGACTTCCACCTCGAGCTGTTTCGCAAGCTCGTCGACGCCGCCACGCAGCGAGGCAACCGCGCCCCGGTGTCGTAGGCCATTCGAGCAGAAACTGGAACAGCCGGACATGAAGGAGTCCATAAAATGACCACGTCCTGGCAGACCCAAGGAACGGCCGAAGAAATGGTGTAGGCGTTGCTGTGCTTCGAGACGAAGCGTTTCGGGGCGCCTTCGGAGGAGGTGTGAGTTTCACTGGAGAGCATTCGAGATACGGAGCGGCTCGACCGG
>SKZP01000284.1 GCA_007127275.1 Planctomycetota bacterium | reverse complement strand
AGTTCGGAGAAGAGTGAATAAGTCGCCTTTCCGTGACACTACGCACGAATTTCCGTCCAAAATCATTTCCGCAACCAATGCCGGCTGTACTCAAGGATTCGACGAAGCCTTTCCGTGAAGCGCATCCGAACCTACCGACGCCGTTGGTGGGCTTGACGCGACAACGAAACGCCTCTGAGGATTACCCGTTGCTGGGACCTGGCTCGTCGGGCTCTCCGCTTGCGGCGGGAGGTTCGTCGCTCTCCGCGTCCGGCGGCGGCGTGGCGGACAGGTCGCTGGCAGGCTTGGCATGCGGGATGGCCTCGCGCGGTGCGGCGGCCTCCCCCGGGGGGGCGACGTCTTCCGGCAGACGCCACTCCTCGGGGACGACGACGCTCTTGCGGCCGGACTCGGCAGGGCCGAGCATCATGCGGGCAATCTCGGTGTAACTCCAGGATTCGTCGGAGACACTCGGCTCCCCGGAATCACTTGCGTACTCGGCGAACAACTCGGCGAAGTCTTGCACCGCCTCATGCAACTGCGAAGTCACGTGCTGTGTGCCGCCGGCGTGTTCGACAATCTCGCCGAAATGTCCGCGGAGGTGCTCGACGGCGCGCAATGCATGCATTGTGCTGGTTTGCTGCTGTTGCGCACTCATGGCGATGCGCTGCGCTCCCTCGGCGAGTTCGTTGCTGACCGTTCGCCCTTGCTTCGTCGCGTCCAACGTCGCCCGCGCCGCGTGTTGTACGTTGACGACAATCTTGCGGATATCCTCGGCGGCGTTCTTGACCCGCTCGGCCATGCGGCGCATTTCCACGGCAACGAGGCTGAAGCCGCGGCCCGCCTCGCCGGCACGCACCCCTTCCAGCGAGGCGTTCAATGCGAGAATCTGCGAGCGGTCGGCAATCTCGCGTACCGTGTCAAGCAACTCCTCAATCTGCGTTTGATGCTCAATCAACGAGTCGAACTGGCGTGAGGTGCGCTCCACCGTCTCCCGCGACTGGTTCGCCGCCCCGGCGACGGCTTGCGAGTCGTCAGTCATTTGCTGGGTTATGTTGCGCAGTTCGCTCATTGCGCGGGCGGTTTGCTCGAGCGCCTCGAATTGCGCCGAGAGCGAGTCGGAAAGTTCTAGCGCGCGTTGCCGCGCCTCGTCGGCGTTGCCGGTGATACTGCCGGAGCCGGTTTGCAAGCGCTGGACGAGTTCGCGATGGTTGTCGACGAGTTGCCGTAGCGCCGCGCCGAGGCGGTTGCGGCCGCGGAACTCGACATGCAGATTCCCCTCGGCGACCCGCTGTATGCGCTCGCCGAGCGCTTGCTGGGCCTCGGAGATGCGGCGAATGGCATACGACATGGCACCCAGCTCGTCGAGCGCGAAGCCCGGTTGCACGGTCACTTCGTGGCCGGCGGTCAACTCGTCGCAGGCGTTGCGCAGATTCTCGACTCGTTCACGCAAGTCGGTGAGCAATGCGAACGCCGCGGAAAGCCCCGTGGCAAGCAGCAGCGCAAGCCCCGCCAGCAACGCAGGCAATGCGCTCGACAAGCTCCCGCCGGCCGACTCGAGCACCAGCGCGACGTACAAGGCCGTCGCCAGCAGGAGACCGACGAGAACAATCAGCAAGCGCACGCTCAAGGGTACGAGCGGCCGAGGCGGCGCCAGCGCGGCGAACAATGCTGAGAGGTTGACGCTCGGTCGCAGTGCCGTGATGGCGGTCTGCTCGACGCGTCGCTGGGTGAGGCTCTGTAAGCCAGGGAATGCGACGAGTGCGACCAAACCGGTAAGGAGCACAAGCCCCATTTGCGGTACCGTAGCACCCAGCAGCGGAAAGATGCCGTAGGCGAGCAGAAAGGCGAGAAGTAGCGAAGTGGCGCCGGGGAGCACGGCGGTCGAGACACTGAAGCGGTCGAGGTGCACAAGCAAGGTGGCAAGCGTTGCGCCGTTGGGCAACTTGCTCGGCGTGAGCAAGCGAGTGAGCAAGCCCGCCGCAGCGGAAGCGGCGAGCGTGAGGCCGACGTAGGCGCCCCAGTCGGTAGTCTGCGGCGCGGCAAAGCCGGCGAGTAAGCCGCCAAGAAGCAGCAGCGCCACGCTTGCCGTCGTCACGACGACGGTCATACCCGCGGCGGTACGCGACTCGAGCAGCAAGCCCTCCGCATCGGCGGTGACCACTGACTTCTCGTCGCCGGTAGGGGTCGCCGTCAGGGCTGTACCGGGGGTCTCCTGCATGGGCGGATGCTCCTTGTTCAGCGCGAGGTCCCGTGGCAAGGGGGGGCTTGCTAGTCGTCCGTTACGTTTGCATCAGCGGGGAGGAGCTTTCGACGACCTCGAAACCGCAGCGCCCACCCACGAGTCCCAGGGCGGGCCCCGTGCCTGCCCAAGCGTGAGGCGGGACTTGGTGCTCGCCCGACGTAAGCGTCGGTCGTGGTTGGCGGGCACGGAGGCCCGCCCTGCGCTCCTCACTACGCAGACTCGTCGTACCCCAGCGAAGCGAGCATGAGCTTCGCAAACCGTGGCAGATCCGCAAGCCACACAATGGGTGCAAGGCCCGGTGCGTCGCAGATCAGTCCCAGCAAGCCGGGAACCGCGGAGCCATACGGGCGAGATGGGTCCGACAATAGGGCCGGCAACCGTTGGATGCAAGCCCGAGGCACCGGTTGCACCGCCGGCGGCTCCGGCACGACGACCTCGACCTCCCCTCCCAGCAACTCGAGTTGCTGCCATGCGCGACTCGTGGGGACGACGGCCTGCGCACCGAAAAACGGGTCGTCCTCCGGAAGGGTGATGCCGAGGCCCTCCGCGACGTCGAGCATACCGGGGCAGGACGGAAAGCGCTGCGGCAACGGGATAATCATGGTGATTGCCGCCGGGTCGCAGGCAAGCTGCATGTCGCCGACGCGCAGGATGGCAAGCGGAAGCGCCTCGCGGCCAATCCACTGCTCGCCGGTGCCGGCAATGGCGGCGACGACGCGCTCGAGCTCGGCGCGGACGTTGCTGGTCGACGCGTTTGCGCTGCCGAGTCGGCTGGAGATGGACTCGCTGCTGCGGCTCGTTGTCATCTGGGCGACTCCCCGGCCCCTTGCAGACTACTCTGCGGTTGGATCTGCGCAGCCTTGAGCAGTGCCGGCAACTCGAGCAGCGTCAGTACCCGCTGGCGGAAGCGCAACTCCCCGCGGGCGAATTCGCGCACCCGCCCCTCGGAGACACGCGCCGGCTGAAAGAGCCCCGTGGGAACGTCGAGCACCTCGCGGACCAGGTCGACGGGAAATCCTGCGGTCATTCCCTCGGCGTGTACGACCACCATTCGGCGCGTGCCAATCTCCTCGCCACCCTCACGCTTGGCCCGCGGTGACAACCCCCCCCCGTCATTGCCCCCGGCGAGCGCCGCAAACGGGCTCGCGGCCGGCGCCGCCGCTTCAATGCCGAGGAAGCGCCGCAGATCAATCACCGGCGTCACCTGCCCGTTCAGGTTCGCCACGCCGAGCAGATACGCGGGCGTGGTCGGCACGGGAAAGATTGTCGGCAGGCCGACCACCTGGCGTACCCGCGACGTGGGTGCGCCGAACCACACGTCGGCGAGCTGGAAGCAGAGCATGGGCTCGGTTTCCACGTGCCCCTCTTGCGTGCGGCTTGCCTCGACGCGCTCCGACTCAAGCGCCAGCAGTTGGGAAAGTTCGCGGCCAATGTCCAAGTCGGCGCTCGTTTCGTCGGCCATGGGAAACGGCATTGCCGGCGGAACCGCCGCCGCCTCCGGCACACCGGCGGAGGCTTCCGCGGAATCCTCCTCCTCGTCGAGGCGCTCGCCATACGGCAACTCCTCGTCCACGTCGTCGTTGCCCGCGGCGCCGCCGCCGTCCTCGCCGCCGCCGTCGAAGAAAAGGTCGTCGCGCTCGTCTCCGCTCACGGCAACTCTCCCTGTGCTTCGGCCGCCTCGTCGCGGCGTGCCTCGATCAGCGCCTCGACCTCGTCGGTCGCCTCGTTCAAGTCGTGGTTGACCACGGGATACTCGGCGAGCATTGGTCCGAGCCGCATCTCGTGCTGCGCAATGCCGAGGCGCCGCGCAACCTCCGGCTCCGCATCCGTGCGCCGGTTGCGCAAGCGCTCGGCAAGCACCTCCAGCGACGGCGGCATCACGAACACCGACAGCACCGGCACCTTCTCCTGCTCGACAATCTGCTTGAGCCCTTGCAACTCAATATCCAACAGCACGACGTGGCCTTGCGCCAGCTGCGCCTCGACGAATGGCAACGGGGTGCCGTAGCGTCGTTCGTTGTACTCGGCCCATTCGAGCAGGCGCCCCTCGTCAATCCAACGCTGAAAGGTTTGCGGCGTCAAAAAGAAGTAGTCGCTGCTGTCGACTTCGCCGGGGCGCGGGGGGCGCGTCGTCGCCGAGACGGAGAAGACGTAGTCGTGCGGATGCCGCTCAATCAGCTTGTGGGCAATTGAGCTCTTGCCGACACCGGAGGGTCCGGCCAACACGACCACAAGCCCGCGCGCCGCAGGCTGACGTTGAGCGTCCATTGCAGCAGTCGAGGCAGCAAGAAAGAAGGAAAGCCAACGCAACTCCGCCGTTAAATCAGGCGACCGGCGTGAAAACAAGCGTGTGTAGCGGCTGACCGTGTCTGACCGGCGGGGTGCAGCCGGCAATTGCTCCAGAAAGCCAAGCCTACGGGCTTCGGCCGTGGGTCGAAACCAGTACCTGCGACTCTCGGGCGAAGCCCGTGCCGGGTGCGACCCACAAAGCCGGCGGGCTCGGAAAAACGGCCGCTCCACAACTTTGAGATGCGCGGCCACCAGTCGTTGCCTTTGCGGAGGTGGCTGCGTAGGATGTGCCTCCGAGGCACCAACGGGACCGTTTTTTCGTTTCAGCGTCGAAAGCGAAGGCACGACAAGGCAGAGGCAGTCGAGCCGCGCAAACGAGCGTATTGCCCGTTGAGTGCGCAGACGACGAGCACGCAGTGCAAAGATGCCTTGCGCAACCGCTGACTTCGAACGGTGTTTCCGTCGACGCTCACATTTACTTGGGGGTTGCTGCGTTCGGGTTTGTTTCGTTTCCCCTTTAATGATGATTGGGCAGCCGTGAGCAGCATTGCATTGTCCCTTTCAACGACCACAAGGAGCCGGTTCATGTCCGAGGCTGTGCTCGCCGCTGATTCGCCCACGCAAGAGAAGCCGAAGGCGTATCACTGCCCCAGTTGCAGCGCGGCACTCTACTCGCCGTATCACACGGTCTGCCCGGTCTGCGCCGAGCCGATCGACACCACAAAGATCGAAGAAGCGCTCGGAAAAAAGGTGGAGGTGGCCGGTGACGAAAGCACCGGCAACACCATTACCCCGGTAAAGATCGGCATTGCCGCGGTGCTGGGGCTTGCCTTGATTGCCGTGGCCGCTGTCTTGCTGACGTAAGACTTCCATTCGTCCGCAAGGGAGCAAGCAAGGTAGACGCGCGACCGCGGAGTCCGAGGCGCGTCGTTTGCGTCGGGTTGTACGCGCTGGTTCGCGTCGCGCGGCCTTACAATGTTCGCGTAGGCCGTCCGGGAGCCCACCAATCGGTGGACTTGGGGACTGCGCAAACAACCTGACGTCATTCGAACTGCCGCGCAGGGCCTCGAACGTCCTGTTGGGGCTACGAGATTGCGAGGGCGCAACTGCCTGATAACGACGAAGTCAACGTGATGAGCGAGCCGTGGATTCCCAATGAGCACTCGGTGATGCAGCGCCTCGAGGTGGAGGTTGCGGTGCTTCACCGTCGGCTTGCGCTGCGTGCGGCCGCACGGGCGGCAACGGCGGCCTTTGCCCTGACGGGCTGGCTGTTGGTCGCGGTCGTGGCGCTTGCGCGGCTTGCGCCGGAGGCGGTCGCCGCGGT
>SKZP01000569.1 GCA_007127275.1 Planctomycetota bacterium | reverse complement strand
GAACGCATTGACACCGAAAAGGAGGAGACGCTTTCGCTGAAAGAGCTGCGCGGAACGTATGTGCTGCTCGACTTCTGGGCGACGTGGTGTGGACCGTGCATCCGGGTCATGGTCAATGACCTCATGCCGCTTCACGCCAACTACGGAGACCGCGACGACTTCATCATCATCAGTGTCGGCCTGCCCAGCCGCGACGACACCGCCGAGCGCCAACTGGAAGTCGCCGAGGAGCATGGCTTCACCTGGCCCAAGGTGTTCGACCGCGAACGCGAGGCGGCACAAGCCTACGGAATTCGCTTTCTCCCCACGCTGACTTGGATCGACCCGGAGGGGAACAAGCTTGCCCACGGCTCTTCGCGCGACGTGTTGCCGGTGGTGCACGAAACGCTTGAGGAAATCACCGGCGAGCCGCTGGATCTTGAATTCGAGCGCCCCGAGCCGGAGGTAACGGAACGGGAGCAAGAGATCGAGGCGGCCATGGAAAAGCTGATGCAGGTGGTGCGTCGCGTGGCCGCGACTCGTTACGAGGACGAGAAGGCGCTGAAGGAACTGCGCGACGCCTGCTTCGAGTTTCTCAAGGAGTATCCCGACGCGGATACGGAAACGTTAGTGCGCGTCCATTCCGTGCTCGGGCGTGCCTTCGTCTCGCTCGAGGATTGGGAAGGGGCCGAGGCGCACGCCGAGGCCACGCTGGGCGACGACGAGGTCGAGGACCGCGTCAAGGCGGCGGCGCTGTACTACCACGGCCTGGGGCTTGTGCGGCAAGAACGCTTCGAGGACGCGCGCGAGTTGCTCGACGTGGTCGAAGAGCTGGATGAGCGCCCGGCCAATTTGCTGCGCGGGGCCATTGAGCGGGCGGAGCCGCGGCCGGCGCTCGAGTCGGCGCCGAACTTCGAGCTGCCGCGGATCGACACCGAAGAGGAAGAGACGCTCGCGCTCGAGGATCTGCGCGGCAAGTATGTGTTGCTCGAGTTCTGGACGACGTGGTGTAGGGCGTGCCTCGTGGTCATGGACAATGACCTCAAGCCGCTTTACGAAGAATATGGAAACCTCGAAACCTTCGAGATCGTCGGGGTGGGCCTTTCCAGTCGCGACACGCCCGAGCGCCAACTCGAAGTCGCGAAAGACCGCGGGTTTACATGGCCGAAGGTCTTCGACGTCGACGACGAGGCTCGACGGGCCTACGACATCCGGGCAATTCCGCGCCTCACGTTGATCGACCCCGAGGGGAACGTGATCAAGCACGGTCGCGCAGCCGACGTGCTCGAGAAGGTGCGGCCGCTGCTGCGCCGCTTGAGCGAAGAGCAGCAAGGCGCCGACGAAGCGGACGCCGAGGATGCCGAAGTTACCGAGGACACCGACGCCGAGGAGGCGGACTGATCCGTCATTGGTGACCTCATTGGTGACTCATGCTCGACGAGCGCGAAGCCTCTTTCATGCAGGTTTCGCGCTCGTCGCATGGGTGCCCGGCTGATCAGCGGGCCTCCAGGCGGATGCGCTCGACTTCGGCGGCGGGGCGGCGCACGACGTAAGTGGCGTCGTGCCCTCGGTGGTGCTCGGACTCGAAGCGCAGCCGGTAGGTCTCGTTGACCCGTAGCTGGCTAAAGAGCAACCACTCGCCGGCGCGGGCGGTCCGCACGCGTGACGCATATGCGTTGCCCTCGGGGTGCAAGGTGGCGCGGACGACGCTGTCCGGCGCGGCCGCTTCGAGGTGAACCTGAAACACGAGGTGCCCGGCCTTTCCGAGAGTGATTTCGAGCGGCTGCGACTCGCCGTGCGGGAGAAGGTCGTGCTCTCGCAGCACGGCGGCTTTGCCCGGTGCGGTAACGGCGAGGCGGTACCGCCCCGGTGGCACGTCTCGGACGTGGAAGCTGCCGTCGACGGCACTCGTCGTCTCGCGCAGCACGAGCGGCCTGCCGTCGGTGTCAATGCGCCACGCGTGAATGTGTGCGCCGACAACGCCGGTGCTGCTCTCGTCGCACCGGACCGTGCCGGCGAGCGTGCCGGCATGTCCGTGCTCGCCGGGGATCTCGAGTGTTCGCGCATGCCGGCCGGGGCGCAACTCACCGAGCAGAAACTCTACCGGCACCGGATGCTCGCTTGTGCGCAGCAAAGCCACGAGCGTCTTGCCGACGGGCAAGCCCTCGAAATGTGCACGGTTGTCGGCAAGCGTCGCCAGCGCCTCGACCTCGTAGCGCACCGTTGGCCCGGTCCCGTCGAGGCCGGTGCGCCGTGCAATGCCGAGCGTGGCGCCTTCGTCGAGGATGCCGTTTTGCCCGTGAGCGTGCTCGAGCACGAACTCCAGCGTCGCCGTCTCCACGCTCAGGCGCACCTCGCGCTGTGCCGTTTCCCCCTCGCTTACTTCGAAGTACTCGCGGGGCCGCGCCCCGAAGCGGCTCGGCTCGCCGGCGGTGCCCGCTCGCAGGCGGTAGGTGCCGGGGGCGACATGTGCAAAGACGAAGTGTCCCGCGGCGTCGCTCGAGCCGTAGACAACCGCGCGCGGGTCGTCTTTGCGGATCAAGCGCAACGGCGTCTGCACCGGCGCACGGTGCTGGTCGCGCACGGTCCCGGCGACGCGGCCGCCGACACGCACGCGCACGTCGAGTCGCGTCGTCCTCCCGGCGAACACATGCACCGCCTCGCGAACATGGTGCGGGGCATGGCCGCGGCCGCGAACGTGCAACGCGTAGTCGCCGGCGCCTAGCGGCAAACGCGCCACGCCACTCTCGTCGCTGTTCGCCACGACCGGCGCGCCGCCGTGCAAAACGACCGTTTCGCCGAACGCCTCGTCGAGCGGATGGGCCACCACACGCGCGTCCGTCACCGCTTCCTCAGTTTCGCCAGCGAGCACGCGCACCTCGAGCGTTCCCTTGCGCGGCACCTCGAGCGTACCCGCATGCACCGTTTCGTCGGGCCGTAGCGGATACGGCCCAAAGCGGACCTCACGAACGTCGAGCGCCGCGGGCCCTGGCTCGAGCCCTTGAAAGGCGAAGCGACCGTCGCTCTCGGTACGGCTGCTCCTCGGCGGGCCGGCGTCCGGTTCCAACGAGCGAAGTCGTACCTCGACCCCCGCCAGCGGCTCTCCTTCGGAGTCGACGACCTCCCCCTCGAGCATGGCGCGGCGGTGCATGGTCAGCGTCAGCTCGTTCGGCCGCCCCTCCGGCTTCAGTGTGGCCGGCACGGTCAGGTCAAGGTGATCCGTCGCTCGCACGGTTACGCGCACGTGCGAATGCGGCACCGCGTCGAACTCGGCGCGCCCGTTCGCATCCGTGCGCTGCGCTCGAATCCGGCCCGGCATCCCTTCTCCCGTTCGGCGCTGCTCCAACGACACCGTGGCGTCGTATACCGGCTCGCCAGCGGAGTCTCGCACCAAGGCGACGAGCGAAAGAGGCGTGCGCAACGAAAGCACCAAAGGCCCGGTGCGTTCCCCCTCGGCGAGCTCGACGCGTTGCACCTCGCTGTGCCGGTACCCGTCGGCCTGCGCCTGAACGTAAACGGTGCGCGGATGCAACCGCTCAGCGCGAAATGTGCCGTCCTCGCCGGTACGGACACTGCGGACACGCGGATGAGCGCCGGCGCCAGGTGATCCCCACGTCACCGCGACATGGGCCTCGGCCACCGGCGCTTCGTCCGGGTCGAGAACAACACCTTCGAGCGTGGCTTCGCGCAGCAGCCGCAGCACACCGGCGTTGCGCATCTCGCCGAATGCGAGGTTCTGCACGGTTCGCGACACGACCAGCAGGTCGGAATCTCCTTCCGGTTCGACCGACAGCGTGTAAAAGCGGTCGTCGCCGGCGCGCAATCCGCGAAACTCGAAGGTGCCGTCGCGCTCGGTGCGCACGCGGTCTTCCCCCGGCTCGTCAACGGGGCTGACGCGCCCGCGAGGCACCAGCACGACGACGGCGCCGTGCACCGGTTCGCCGCTGCCGTCGAGGACGCGACCGCGAATGCCGGCATTGGCGTGCGTTGGTGCGGTTGCAACTTCACCCGGCTCCTCGTCGGCAGTGGCCGTCTCGTCGGTTTCGACTACGGGGGGTCCGGTTGTTTCCGGCGAAGCGGCGTCGTTCGCGCTCCTGCCGAACGGGGACTCGGCCGCGTCGGCGGCTTTGCGCTCGGAAGCCGCAGGGGGCTGCGATGATTCGTCGTCGCGGGCGCCGGAAGTGTCGAGAATGAGCAGCCACGCGCCGGCAACGAGCACAAGACCCAGCACGACAAGCCCGAGGGGGAGCAAACGTTTGGATCCTCGGTACGTCATCGCGTGTACTCCTCGCCGCATCCGCAAGGCGCCGCCTCATGCCGTTTCGTCCCGTTCAAGATACGTCATCCACGGGCGTAGCGACCACACGAGGATCATCTCGTGCAGCGCAATGCAACAACCCGAAAAGCTTTTTGTTTCATGGCATTCGGGCTGGCGCCCTGCGCTCGCCTGCACGTTTGGGAGGTCGTCCACGGCCTCCTTCCTTGTGCGCCTTTGCGGAGTGCTTGCGCCGAGCTTGCTTCGCTTGGGAGAATGGGGGCATTGGATTTCCGTTTCACCTCTTCTCCGCACCGGCGGGCTTCTGCCGCTTCAGGATACTTGGTCATGCAGTATCTCGGGACGAATCTGCGCGCTCATTTGGTCGACCGTGTGAAGGACGACGACTTGCGCGGGCTTCTTTACGAAATTGCCGCTTGCGCACGCTACATCAACCTCGCGATCAAAGACGCCCAGCGCGGCTTTGCCGGCTCGACGAACGCCTACGGTGAACAGCAACTCGCGCTGGATGTGCTCGCCGATACCATTCTCAAGGACCGCTTCCGCCAAACCCGGCTCGTGCGCGAGTTCGCCTCCGAGGAAGGGGAGGACATTGTTACCTACGCCCACCTCGAAGGGCGCTTTAGTGTCACGGTCGACCCGCTCGACGGCTCCTCGCTCGTCGACACCAATCTTTCCATTGGCACGATCATTGGCATTCACGACACCACCGATATCACTCAGCCGCAGACCCTGGTTGCGGCGATGTACGTGCTCTACGGGCCGCTGACCACGATGGTCTACGCCGCGCAGGACTCGGGGGTTCACGAGTTCGTGCTCAACCCGGCCGGGGAGTACATTGTCTCGCGCAACGACATTCGGTTGCGCGAGCGCGGGACCATCTACGCCCCTGGCGGCACCGAGAAAGACTGGACGCCGGGGCATGCCGCCTTCATCCAGTATCTGCGCGAGGAAGGCTACAAGCTGCGCTACTCGGGGGGCATGGTCGGCGACTTGAACCAGATTCTCGCCAAAGGGGGTGGCATCTTCTGCTACCCCGGTACGACGAAGGACCCCGAGGGAAAACTCCGGTTGCTTTTCGAGAACCAGCCGATGGCCTACATCTTCGAGCAGGCCGGCGGCAAAGCGAGTACCGGCTGCCAGCGCATTCTCGAGTTGCCGCTGAACACCGTCGACCAACGCTCGCCGATCTACATCGGTTCGAGATACGAAGTGGAAGCCGCGCAGACCTACCTGCGCGAACGAAGCGCCGAGGGCTCGAGCGCGTAGGCACGTCGCAAGATTTGTGAACGATTTGTAGAGTTTGGGCGCTTGAGTAGGGGAGAGCGTCGCACCGAATCATCCAGAAGGGGGCGAAGGATGCCGGCGAAGCACAACTTTTTCGTTGCCACGGGGCTGGCCGTGTTGCTGGTGATGCCGTTGGCGTCCGGTTGCAAGGGAGACCCCGACGGAATTCCACCGATGGTGCTTGCCCCGCCGGTCACGCTGCGTCCCGTGACGCGGCTTGTGGGCGCCGTTGCGGGCACCTCGGCCACGGCGTGGGCGCTGCGCACCACCGACCGCCTCGCCGATGGCGGCACGGCGGCCT
>SKZP01000425.1 GCA_007127275.1 Planctomycetota bacterium | reverse complement strand
TTCGAGCAGACGAGCTCGGCAAGGTGCTCCGTTTGATGCGCCCCGGTGCTCTGCCCCGGGCGCATCTCGAAAAGCCGCACCGAGACCCCGTGCGACGCCGCCGTCCACGCCGCCTCGCTGCCGGCAAGCCCGCCTCCAATGATGGTCAACTCCGCCATTCTGCTTTCCCGCGCGGCCGTCTTGCACTGCTACCGAGTCACACCCTACCTACCTGGATCTCAAGGTAAAGATGTTTGGTCGCGACGGAGGGGCAGCCGTGGTTCCGGCTAAGGTCAGTTCTACAACAATTGCCGGCCGCAGCCGTGGCGACGTGACAGCGGAGCGCGACCCGCGTGCGGGGCTCGGGGGCGCCGACGCCCGTTGCGCGACGGCACCGCACGGACGTGTGAACACGACACTCGCTCCTCTCCGGCTGCGCCCCCGCGTCGCGGCTTCACATTTGTTGCATGCACTACTCGACGACGTAGCCAGCGTTGCGCTTCTCCAGGAACGCGGCGATGCCTTCTTGCCCTTCGTCGCTGACGCGCAACTTGGCAATCAACTCGGCCGTGTAGTCGTAGACGTGCTCGAGGCTCGCTTCGCTGATGTGCGCAATCATGGCCTTGCACTCGCGGATGGCGACGGGTCCGGCGGTGAGCGCGGCGTCGATCCGAGTCTCCAACGCGGCGTCCAAGGCAACTTCGTCGTCGACCGCTTCCTGGATGAGGCCGATCTCCGCGGCACGTGTGCCGTTAAAGCGCTCGGCGGTCAGAAAGTACTCGCGGGCGTGGCGCTCGCCAATGCGCTTGATCACGTAGGGGCTGATCACCGCCGGTACGAGGCCGAGCTTCACCTCGCTGAACGCGAAAGTCATCTGCTTGAGTGCGACGGAGATGTCGCATGCCGCGACGAGGCCGGTGCCGCCGCCGATCGCCGCGCCGTTGACGCGTCCGAGCGTCAGGCAAGGCAAAAGATACAGCTCTCGTATCAAGTCGGCGAGCGCGCGGGCGTCGGCGACGTTCCCCTCGAGGCTGGCCTCCTTTTGCTTGCGCATCCAATGGAGGTCCGCCCCGGCACTGAAACTCTTGCCCGAGCCGGTCAGCACGACGACGCGTGGTCCCTCGTTCGCCTCGACCGCATCCCGAATCTCCCCGAGCGCGTGCCGCAAGTCGGCGATGAGTTGCTCGTCGAAGGCGTTGCGCACTTCCGGCCGACTCATGGTGATGCGCGTCACCGGACGCGCCGATTCACGCGAGACCTGAAGGGTGGAATACGGCGAGGAAGGTGTATTGGACATGTGCTTCTCCTGCAACGTGGGTAGAGCGCCCGAGCCAGGCAAGCGACGTGAGTGGACGAGTCAAGACGCGGTCCGCAGCGGGCGGACTTGAAAGACTTCGCTCGCCGACCGGCTCCGAGCACAACTTGTGTGCGACGAACGGTGGAGCATACGTTACCTTGCCTGCCACGGAACGCACCTGGCGTGTGGTTCTCCTCCGTGCATACAACGCCTCGCTCCCCGGGGCTACGGCGTGTCCTTGCGTGGCTGTGTTTCGAGGTAGGCGGCGTAGTCGTAGACGGCCTGCTCTTGCTCGGCGGTCTCGACCGAGCCGGGACGAAGGTTGCGGACGTGCTGAATGGCCTCGACGGGCTTGTAGCCCTCGCGTACGAGCACACAGGCAAGAAGTGTGCCCGTACGGCCCAAGCCGGCGGCGCAATGGATGGCGACCGCCTGGTTTTGCCGGCGCGCCGCCTGCACCACGTCGACGACCCGGTTGATGGTGTCGAGGCTTGGCGGCGTGAAATCCGGCACGGGGAGGTGATGGACCTCGACGCCGGTCGCGGGGCCGACCTCGGCACCGAGCGGCCTCTCCGTAAGGGAGACGACGCAGCCGATATTGCAACTGTCCCGCAAGTGGGCAATGTCCTCGGCCACGTCCATAATCATCCCGGGGCGCGACATGCCGCCGACGAGGCCTTCAATGATCCAGCTAAAGCTTTCCGAACCCATAAATACTCGTTCGCCTCTTCTTGCCCGTGGCTTGGACCTGTTCCTGTGAACGACAAGGAGTGATCTGCCGACGTTGAGCGACTGTGCTCCGCTGTGCTGCGTGGTCGCCACTCGTGACTTGTCTCGTCAGCGCGGCCTACCGTCGCCCTGCACAGTCTTCGCTCGCCCCGCTCGAATCCGGAAGCAAGTTCCTGACAGCTCCCTACGCGAATTAGCGCTCGGCGCCCTCGAGCGCCTGAAGGGAATCGTAAATGTCTCGGGCACTCGGGTCGAGACGTCGTGCGTCGTTCAGCTCGACGCTTGTATCCGGCTCGCGCCCTTGGAGCCGTCCGATCAAGGCGCGTGCCTGCGAATGGTAAAGCAGTGCCCGACTCTGAAAATACCGCGTCGCCGGGCTCCACTGCTCGCGCGGAACCTCGGCGGCGTAGTCGTCCATCCACGTAATCCAGCGGCGCGAGGCCGACTCGGCGACGTCGAGCTGTGGCGGCTCGCGCATCAATGCAAGCTCGGCGCGAGTCAACGTGAACAGCGGCTGGTCAAAGTAGCGCTCAAGGATTTTTTCGAGCTGCTTTTGCGCGAGGCGGACATCCGCGAAGTGCAGCGCAAGGAGACGCGCCCGAGCGAGTTTTACCGGCCCCGAGTGTGGATCCAGCTGCGAGACCTCGTCGTAGCCAAGTTCACGCAGCGCCACGGCAGCCTCCTCCACATCTCGTCCACGCCACTTTTCAATCAGCAAGCGTTCCGTTTCGTGCAGCAATTCCCAGGCGCGCCCGTGCACCTTGTACGGCGCAAGCGGGCCGTGACCGTACCGCGCCCCGAGGCCCGTTCCCTCCGGCTCCTGTCCGCGCGTCAGCGAAAAGAGCGCCAAGGCAAACGGGTGATTGCGCTGAAAGCGTCGTGAGATCCAGTTGCCCAGGGTGGTGCGCGAAAGCTCGTCGAAGCGGAAGGTGCGTTCCGGCCCAGCCTCGCGTGTCGGCTGTTGCACTTCGGCGACGAAGCGGCTCTGCTCCTTGTTCACCTCTCCAATGCGCACCTCGTAAAGGTCGTCCTCTCCGTGCAAAAGGATTTCGTGGCGGTTGCGCGAGTCAATACGCTCGGCAATCTCGCCGTGCAGCGCCTCGAGCTGCGCGAGTTCGTCGTCGAGTCGCCGAACGGTCGGCGCGAGGATATCGGTGTGCGACTCCGACGTCCATTGCTCGCGCAACTCGGTGCGCACGTCGCGAATCCCGGCGAGGGTGTCGAGACGCGGCTCCCACTCCTGCACGCGTTGGCTGAAGGCGGAGGCACGCGCGGCGGCCGCTTCGAGGTAGTCGAGCACGGCTGCGTAGCGCACGTCGCGGGCCTCGACAAGCTGCGCCTCAATCTCGGCACGCGCCTCTTGCAGCGAGGTTAGCAGCCGCTCCAGGCCCACAACCGACTCGGCGTCGAGTCGTTCCAGCGCGTCGTAGTAGCGTGGCACATCCTCGGCGACGAGGGCGCGCGCCTCGCGCAAGGCCGCCTCGACAACCCGCTCCGCCTCCGCCTCAAGGTCGCGGTAGTCGCTCCAGTACCGGTCGCGCAACTCCGTGAGGCCCAGCGCCTCGAGCTCTGGCGTCGGGTCGCGAGCGCGCATCACCGACATCGCCTCGGCAAAGCGGTGACTTTCGCGAAGCGGTGCGACCCGCTCCATTACTCGTTCGAGGTAGTCGGCATACACGTCGTGCGCCGCCTGTTGCACCGACATACGCAAGGCTCGCGCGTTGTTGGCGGCGGGTGTGTCGCCGTAGTCCGCGAGGAAGGCGTCGAGCCGCCGCAAGGCATGTACGAAGTTTCCCTCGTCGATCTCGTCCACAAGCGTCAGTTCGAGTCCGACCCAGTGTGCCCGGGCGCGTTCGTAGCGCTGCGCTTGTTCGTCGGCTTGCACACCGGACTCGTTCTCTGTGCCGGTGGCGTCACCGGATTCGTCTTCGTCGCCGGATTCCGACTCCTCCGGGCCGTTCGTCTCGCCGAGCGTCCAGTTGCTCGAGCCGTTGGCGCTTAGCAAGCCAATGAGGATGCCGGCAAAGAGGCCTCCGGCGAGCAGCGCAACGAGCAACACAAAGGGCCGCGCACTTGGCCCGGACATCATCGCGACACCGGCGTTCCGGGCCGCGTTGACTGCCGCCCGCGCCCCCCCTTCGCCGCCGACACCGCCGGCGCCGACACCGTCGGCGCCTTGGGCCGCGTTTGCGCCGTCAGGCGTCGTCGCCGAGACGGACGCGGATACGCCCTCTACCGCTTGCGTAATTTCCGAGCCCGCCTTCGCCTCCCTTGTACCGTGCCCCTCCAACGAGTGCTCGCGCAGCGGTACCGTCCCCGCAGCGGCGGTGCCCGCTCCATCCGCCTGCAAGGCACGGATTTCGCGAAGCCGCGTCGCGGCCTCCATCTGCTTTTCCATGGCGTCGATCTCGACGAGCAATTCGTGGCAGTTCTGCTGTCGCTTCTCCGGCGCCTTGGAAAGCATCTTGCAAATAAACCGGTCGAGCACCTCCGGCACGTCGGGACGTAGCGAGCGCGGCGGCTTGACCGGCTCGCGCAGGTGCATCAGCGCAGTCTGCACCGGGGTCTCCCCCTTGAACGGGCGCTGTCCGGTGAGCACGTGATACAGCGTCGCGCCGAGGCTGTAGATGTCGCTGCGCTCGTCGACCGTCTTGCCGGCGCACTGCTCGGGGCTCATGTAGTACGGCGTGCCGACCGCGCGGCCCGGGCGGGTCGTCGTCGTGTCCGTGTCGTCGAGCGCCTTGGCGAGGCCGAAGTCGGTGATCTTTACCCGCGCATCCTGGTCGAACATGATGTTGTCGGGCTTGATGTCGCGGTGCACAATCCCCGCGTCGTGGGCGTACTTGAGCCCCTCGGCAACCTGCCGAGCCGCCTCGATCAACTCCTCCGGCGAGAGGGGGCCGCGCCGCTTGAGGCAGTGGCGCAGGTCCTCCCCGTCGATGTACTGCATAACAATGAAGTGATACCCGTCCGCTTCGCCGACATTGAGAATCTGCACAATGTTGGGATGCTCAATCCGAGCGGCCGACTTCGCCTCGCGGCGAAACCGTTCCACGCGGGCTCGGTTCTTCGTCGTTGCCGGCGGCAGCACTTTCACGGCGACGGCCTTTTCCAGCCCGAGGTGCTGGCCGCGATACACAGCCCCCATGCCGCCTTCCCCAATCTTCTCCAGCAGCTTACAGCCGCCGAGAACGTGGCCGAGCAACGGGTCGCTGCGCGTGGAGGGGCCGCTCGTGCCCGTGGACGTCGAGGTGGCCTCCCCCTGGGAGGTGTGCTGTGAGGAGGCCTTGCGGGTGTCGTTCGAGGTGTGCGCATGTCGCGCAATGGCGGCCGCCTCATCCGGATTGTTCGCGTGATGCGGGGCGCCCGGCTCCCCGGCGCGCGACGGCAAGGCGCCGCTGTGGCCGGCCACCGGCTGCGTCTCCGGGTAGTGGGTCGCGTCGCCGACTGCGGTGAGCGTCATGTCGGCGGAGCCCTCGGCCGGGCGTTGCGTCGACTCTTGGGGGGGAAGGACCTTCTCGTCGGCGGTGTACGCGCTCGTGGAGCGTGCCCCTTCGCCGGTGTCGTGTTGCGTGGCGTGCTTCGAGTCCCGCGAATCTTGGAGTTGCACGTCGAACTCAGCCCGCACCGCAAGCGCCACATCCGGATCAAGCAGAGCTTCCTCGAGCAGTAGCTCAATCAAGCTACCGGCGGTCCCTTGCACCCGCGCCTCGACGAGTCTCGCCTGCGCCTTCTCGACTTGAATCCTGTCGAGGTAGCCGCGTGCAACAAGGATCTCGGCGTAGGCGCGGTCGGTCTCGCTCTGGCCTGCGTGCATACTCCGTCCGGCCACCGAAACAGGAACGCCTTCCAAGGCAAAAAGACGAGCCAAC
>SKZP01000549.1 GCA_007127275.1 Planctomycetota bacterium | reverse complement strand
GCTCGCGTAGCGAGTGAAGGCTTTGCCAAGGCGAGGGCAAAGCTTTGCTCGTGACGTACGCTCCACGGGCCGCAGCCCGCAGCCCGCAGGCTTGTGAGATATCTCGAGTGCCACGGGGCCTGAATTCCAGGCCCTTTCTAATGTGTTGCCGAGACGCGTTCCCTGGCATACGATACGCAGAGTTTGTGTCGCTTGGCCTACCGGGTACTTCCCTCGCTGCCGCCATGCCTGTGTCGTTTCGACGTGTCGTTGGTATTGGCTGCTGGGGGGCATGCTTGTCGCTCTTGCTGGCGGCGCTTGCGGCGCCGACACTTGAGGCGCAGGAGTTCGACCCGGACGGCCCGCTTGTGCCGCCGCGTGCGCAGGAGGCGCAGCCGCCGCGTGACGCCGACGAACGAGAAGAAGCCGCCCCGCACGTCGAGCCGCTGCCGCAGCCGAGCCCGGGCCCGGGAGCCGTAGGGTATGAAGGGGACGACAGCGAGGACCTGTCCGTGTTGTTCGACCCGGACGGCGAGTTCGCGATGCCGTTGGGCGAGTTTCAACTGGAGTGGGATGAGGCGGGGCGCATCTACGACATCGACGTGTTCAATCCGTTGCGCTACCTCGACCTCGGGATTGAATGGACGCTGGACACCGTCAATACGGGCGTCAACGAGGTGCTCGGCTTCTTCGACAGCCCCGACTCCGATCGCGTCGAGATCTACGGCCGCTACCGACACCGCTACTGGGAAGGGAACAATCTCAACCTCGACCGCTCCGTCTACGACCGTGATGTGCGCCTGCACGACGCGCTGACCCTGGGGATCAGTTTCCAGACCGCGGCCTTTCGAATCGACGTGGAGTTTCATCATGTCGTCGGCACACGCACCGGCTTGCAGGAAGATTTGTGGGATCTGCGGCGGCTCGCCATATTCCTCACCGGCTTCGAGGGGGATCCCATCCGGTTTCCCATTGACTTTCTCGGTATCTGGGCGCGGCTGATCGGCTACGTCGGACGCGGGCCACTGATTTTCGGGCGCGGCCGCCTGCTGGGCAGCGACGACTGGGATTTTCGCGGCGAAGCCTTTGACGCGGTGGTTGTCGGCCTGGTCGACGCGGAGATGGGCAGCGGTCTGACGGCGTTTATCAAGCAGCCGGTGCGGTACGAACGGGCGCGCTGGAACGAGGGGCTCAACCGTCACCTGATTGCCGGGGTCGGCCTGATGGGGGTGGACCCGTTGGGCCATACGAGTTCGGCCGAGGATCAGATGCACCGCGTACTGCTGCGCCCCGGGGATATGGATACGCGCTTTTTTCCGGTGGTCAATCCGCGCGAACGGCGTCTCGCCGCCGGCTTCGATCTTTACGGCGTGTTGCTCTACGTCGACGACCCGAACGTCGAGGGGGAGCCGGACGAAGAAGGGGGGGATCCGCCGACGGGCCGGCCGGAGATCTACAACATTGGCCTGCGTGCGGGGGTGCTGCATGATCACTGGCTGATGCTCGAGGCGGAGGGGATCCTGCAACTTGGGCGTTACGGTGGCAACGACGTGCTGGCCTACTACTTGCACGGCGAGATCACGGTCGGCTTCGACACCGCACTGCCCATCTCACTCACCGGCTTGTTCGACCTCGCCTCCGGCGACTCCGACCCGCACGACGGCACACGCACCGGCTTCGACCCCATGTTCGGTATCTCCCATGCCCGCTTCGGGTTGCTCGACTTGTTCGGGCCACGCAATTTGCAGCGCTTCGGCTCGGTGCTGCGCCTGCAGATGGGCAGTCAACTAGCCTTGAATGCCGGGGCGCACTACCTGCGCTCGACGACGCAGGAAGACGGCGTCTGGGGGCCGCGCCGCGGTGAGCTTGTGCTCGCTCCGGAAGAGAACGGCTCCGAGTCGAACGAGCTAGGCTTCGTGATTGAGGCTTCGCTCGAGTACCACTACTCCACACGCATCCAATTCCACTTCGGCGCCGCGCAGTTCTTCCCCGGCACGCGGTTTACGCGACGCGGCCTCGACGGCGAAACCCTGGTGTTCTACGCCGCCGCCGACATTCGCTTTTGAAGGCGTTCAACCGCTGCCGGCGCGAGGCGTGCAAACACGGCGGCGCAGATCTCGGGACATACGGAGCTGTCAGAAAATTACTTCCGAAGTTGAGCTACTGCGCTCGGCTCTGCTTCGTTGTCGTCGGTTGCGCGGCGCGATGTGACTCGTCACGCCTGCGCTCACACGTGGAACGCGGGTGGCGGGCGCGGAGGCCCTACGCGCTACGAACCTGTCAGGAACCGTCGGCGTGCAACCCGCATGTGAATGAATGCGCCGGCGTACTCCGCTGGCGGGATGGATTGGGCGGGCACGCAGGCCCGCCCTGCGTACGTGGTTCCGTCCAGACATTCTTGCTGCAACAAGAGCCGGCTCCACCCCGAACCGCCTGCTTCGGTTGCCGCCGTCAGTGGCAGTTTGGTACAAGCAAGCGGCGTTGGGTGGTGAATGGATGGAGCCGGGAGTGAACGAATCAATGGCTGAGGAGACGAAACAACCACAAGACCCGCAAGAGCAGCCCGAGAGCGCCGCGGTTCCGGCGCCGGCCGGGGATCCACTGGCGCACCAGGAGTTTCGCCTCGTCGCCATTGCCCTGGTGCTGCCGCTGTTGATTGGTGTGGCGCTGGCGGGGCTTGTCTTCGGGGCGCTGCAGCTTGTGCAAGGCAACCTCGAAGGATTGATTTCCTTTCTTGTCGGCCTGGGCGTCGGCGCGCTGGTCTTGCGCCAGTTGCCCAAGCTTCGGCTGTTTTCGTAACCCCACGTCCCCTCATGTAACGTAACGCGAGGGCAAGCGAGGCCGCCGGGTGTCGCCTCGACGTGCAGCGGCGCTTGCTTCACCTCCTTTTATGGACGCGTATGGTGCGGCTTCTCGTTCGGTATCGCTGGTTTGCGCTGGTTTTCGTGTTGGCGCTTGCCGTGGACCTCGTCACCAAGCAGGTCGTCTTCGACAGGCTCGGACTGCCCGACGAGGCGGTGCACGACGTGATCGAGGAGGGATGGGAGCGCTACGAGCAACGGAAGCAAGCGGTTGAAGCCTACGAGCGGCACGTCACCGAGGCCGAGGAAGCCGGCGAGCCAGTGAGCATGTCCCCGCCGGAGCCGGCGGTGCTGTACTTCGCGTTTCCGTATCCGCATCGCTACGAGATTGTCGAGCCGTACCTTTCGTTCAACGCCGTGCTCAATCCCGGTGCCTTTGGCGGAATGCTCGGCGGACAAACGGTCGTTTTGCTCCTGCTAAGTCTTGTCGCGGTGTTGATTGTCGGCTGGATCCTGTTTCGTGCCGCCTTGCCGCGGTACCAGATCACCGGTGGTCTGATCATCGGCGGAGCGTTCGGAAACATTTATGACCGCGTCGTCTTCGGCGGCGTGCGCGACTTCATTGAGTTTCGTCTGCCGGAAGCGGGAATCAGTTGGCTCGACCCCTGGAACACGTTCAATTACGCCGACGCGGCAATTGTCGGTGGAATTCTCGCGCTGCTGGTGATTGAGTTGTTTTATCCGCTCGAGTCGCCGAAGAAGAAGAGGGACAAGGAAAACGGCAAGTCAACCGACGAGTCCGAGGCAGCACCGCAGGCGTAGCAGGGGGTGACGACCACGTGAGGGGTGGCGGGGCAAACGATACGGCGCGGGCGTGGGCCCACTTGCCGCCGGCAGTCTGCGTGGTGGTGCTCGCGCCGGACCGCTCGGGGCGGGTACTGATGGTGCAGCGTGCCGAGTCAGCGGTTGGCGGTATGCACTGGACCCCCGTCACCGGCCGTGTAGAGCCGGGAGAGTCCCTCGAGCAGGCGGCGAGGCGCGAGGTGCGCGAAGAGGTGGGGCTCGAGGTGGAGCCGTTTGAACTTGTCTGGCACTGCCCGACGAGTTTGCGCTCGCACCTGCTGCACTGGTACCTCGCGCGACTCACCGACGAGGAGGGCACATTGCCGCAGGTCGTGCGAGCGGAGGAGGAGGTGCGGGACCACCGCTGGGTGCGCCCCGAGGAGGTGGCGTCGCTTGAGCCCACCTTTGAGGATACGCGCCACTTCTTCGCGGAGTTCGCCGAAAGAATCAACGAGGTCGTACAGCACACACGGAGCGAGAAACGTGATGGAAGAGACGGGTAGTCGCGAACGGGACCGTCAGCAAGAACTCGAGCGCATGCAACGCTCGGCGCGTTTCTTCGGCGTGATTGGGCCGCTGCTGTTCTTTTTCGGCATGGCGCTCGCCGCGGTCGGCGGATGGTTCGTCTTTGGCCCCGGAATCGAAGGGGTCGACGAGATGAGCGGCACAGTCATCTTCATCGTTGCGTTGATTTTGGTGCTCGACGGGATCTTCTTCACCGTTCTCGGCCGGCGCGTCGGCGCCAAGGCACGGAAGCTGCAGCAACAAGTGGAAGCGGGGCAGACCGCTGGGTAGGACGCTCGGCCGTTAGAAAGGGGCGCGCGCAGGGCGAGCCTGCCGGGGCGAATTCGCACAGCACCGCGGTTTGCGCCCGAACGCCGTTAAAGTGGCACCACGAATGCTTGCTAACGACCCACGGGCCGCAGCCCCTGGGCTTGTTCGCGCTTGCGTGCGCAACCTTTTCTGATGCCCGCTGTACGTTTGATGCGAAAGGCGAGCGCAGGGCGCAAGCCGCAAGCCCTGCGAGGCGCAGCACGGAACCGCGCGGGTTCACCTCGCCGGGCTTGCGCCTCTGCACTCGCCTCGGACGTGAAGCCTTGACGGCATTCGGGCTTGCGCCTCGCGCGCAACGTATCGCTAGAGTGCTTCCTGTGCGGGAAGCGCGAGCGTCCGGTGCGAAAGTTTGTTACTGGAACGTGCGCGTGGCTGGTACATTGCTTGTCCTGTGCTCCGCTTTGTATTGCCCTCGGCTTCGGCCCTCGTAGGCGTATGTCCAGTCTTGCCAAGCTTGTGATTGTGGCGGCCGACGGCGCGCGGCGTACGTATGCGCTGCACCGCTATCCGGTCGTCGTCGGTCGCGACGAAGGCTGCGACATCACCATTGTCGCCTCCGAGCAGGTCGCCGGCCGGCACGTGCGCATTGAGCAAAGCCTGTTGACGGGGCTGCCCATTCTCGTCGACCTCGCCAGCGGCGCGCCGACGCTTTATCACGGCGACCAAATTGACCGTTACGAGATCCAGGACCGCGACGTCTTCCAACTTGCCGACGTGCAACTCATTTTTTACATGCCCATGCCGGCCGTGACCGACGGTACGCCGCACCTGCTGGAGATCCTTTCCGGGCCAGAGCAGGGTACGACTCTGCCGGTCGGACCCGAGGAGGTAACCATTGGCCGGCGCTCGGCCAACCGCATGCCGGTTTCGATGAAAGACGTTTCCGGTTTTCATGCGCGGTTCCGCATGGTCGAAGGGGTGCCGACGGTCGAGGATTTGGGTTCGCGCAACGGTACCTTCGTCAACGGATTTCGGCTTGAGCCGAGCAAGCTGCAAGCGCTGCAAGCGGGGGATCTCGTGGACCTTGCGAGCATGGGGGTGATGGTGCGGCCGACGGTGGTGCCGAAGTGGACGCAGGATTCGGGCGTCTCCAGCGACTCCGACTCGGAGGGCACCTCGTCGAACGGCGCCGCCTCGTCGGCCTCAAGCGAGGAATTGAACCTGTTACCCTCGCCGCGTTCCCGCACGGGACGCCGCCGTAGCGGCACCACCCGTGTGCAGCGCCCCGCCCCCCGAAAAAACGCGCCGTCCGGCGACGAAGCCGCCGAGGATGACAACCAGACGACGCCCTATCTGATGCGCCGCGCCAGGAACCCCGACGAAGGCGGCGGCCACCACCCGGGGGCATGACCTCGCCGCGCGTCAAGCCAAATTGAAATCCCCTCGTTGTTCGTTTGACTTCGCCGACCCCGCAACAACACCCACCATGCAACG
>SKZP01000534.1 GCA_007127275.1 Planctomycetota bacterium | reverse complement strand
TCATGCTTTCGATGCCAGACGAGACATTGGAAAAGCATGTTGCACGTTGTGGGACGATGTTTTCTTGGGCTGCCGCCGACAAGATTCGCTCATTGGAAGAGACGGATCGTCGAGCATTGTTTGAAACCTATGCCAAGCGTGCGCTCAATGAGACAACGCTGCAGCGCTACTTTTGGGCAGTAGCGGCCCATAACGTCTTTTATACGCCACCGGATTCCGCCGACTACGAACCCCTTGACCTCGTGATCTCGTTTATGAATCGATTTATGGCGAAAGAGCCGTCCCGCCCGGAGAATTTTGCTCCGCAGAGAACGCTCGGCTTCCAATTCACCGGCGCCGCGATACGTTGTGATGGGCGACGGGCTCTCCGCATCTTGCAAGACAACTTCGTCAGCAATGGATGGTCGGTTCAGCATCCGAGTTTTGGAAAAGGTGTAACATCCGCGGTGATAAACAATCCATCGACGGGCAACCGACTCGGACAAGTCCACTCCACGGAAACGATGGTAGCCTTTTATCGCACCATACTTGACTATTCCCATCATCACGACCTCGGTTGGCAAATGCTCGAACGCATGATTTCAATCTCGGAACGCTTCGAGAGCATTCTTTTGCTGAATGGACTGGAAGCCGTAGTTGTGGCAACTCAAACCGGGCAAGCTCAATACTCGTTGATCCGAGAGATCAACACCGCGCGAGACAAATTGCTTGGAACGACGAATGACCCGGACTAGTGTTGTATCAGGGCCCAATCCTCGGGTTGAGCTACTGCGCTCGACTGAGCTACGCTGCTCAACGTGGCTACGACCACGCCTTACTTCCTTCGTCTTGCACAGTTTTCGCTCGCGACGCGCTACTCGAAGAATTGGCCCTGACGCAACACTAGGGAAATGTCATGTCTTCGACGCCTTCCGTTCCCGTTGTTGCCTTTGCGCTCCTCGCCCTGACGGTTTCGCTGGCGTGCGCCTCGAGTCGTTCCGCGCCGGCGGACGTACCACCGCACGAAGAAGTCGGGTTGCAACAAGAGACCGTGGGCGTCGTGACGTTCGACGACCTCCGCTGGCCGGAACGGCATGGCGGCACCGCTTCCGTACGGGTGCGAAACGTGGGGAGTGAGCCGGTTCGCTTCGAGTGGGGAATCTCGGTGTCCGCGACTCGCCCCGCGGGAATTCCGCAAGAAGCTCCGCCGCCACGTACCGTCATTCACCCGCTTCGCGGCGGGAAAAGCGTCTGCGTGCTGGAGCCACAAGAAAGCGCCAGGCTGCGGTTCGAGGTAGATCCGCGGTACGCGGAGAAGCCCCTGTTTTACTTGACCTTTTTCCGCTTTCAACTCGACCCGGACGTCGAGCCACCGGGGTTTCGCACGTTCGCCGACTACATTCCGTTCGCCGTAGTGCGTCGCGACTGATCAACGCAGGCGCTGCTTGGTGAAGTGGGCGTGTAGATCCTCTAACGTAGCGGTGTCTTCAATGTCTTGCTCATTGCTGCGAATATGCACAATCTGCGGACTGCGCAGCGACAGTGGCGCCGAAGGGCGCTCGAGGCCTTCAATCTCGCTCGGCGACTCGCTTGTATCCACCACCGCCTCGAACTTTACCGTCACGACAATGAATGGCTTAAGTTCAATCCCCGGCTGCCGGCCGCTGGAGCCCGCGTGCACAAGTTGTCGGCCCGTCGGCAGCCCGTAGGTCATGATCAGCCGGACCATCTCCTCAGTCTCGGCGCGCCCGAGGCCGGAGGCGGTGGCCACGGGGGCGAAGCCCCGGGTTTCTTCGTCGCGGGCCGAGACCAGCCACGGGTTGAACATCCGGTGACCGGCCGACTCGACGGCGAAAAAGGCGCCGGTGACCACGAAATCCAGCGTCACAATGGGCTTGCGCTTCATCCACGAGCTCGAGCGCTGCCCGAGCACATACGGCGCATTCGGCATCTTGGCGACGCTGCCTTCGTAGCCCTGGCGGCGAAAGTGCTCGTGCAGGCGGTTGAGTGCCGCCTCGTCTTCGACGAGTTGCCCCTCGGCAAGCTCAATGGGTACAGGCAACGCTTGCGCCTGCGGCATCATCCCCAAGGGGGCCATCAACTCGCTCAGGCGCTTGCGCCGTTTGGTCAGCGGTTGCCGCGTCAGGTCCTCGCCGTTCAGGTACAACACGTCGAAGACGGTGTACTTGTAGCGCACCGGCACCGCCGTCTCGCCTCGCAGCGAGCCGTAGACCTCGTAGACGTCGGCGGGGCGCAGCCGGTCGGCTTCGAGTACGTGGCCGTGCAACTCGCCGTCGAGGATGCAGCTTGCGCACGGCAGCAGCTTCACAAGCGCGTGGAGTCCGGGCACCAACTCGCTCCAGTCCTGCCGGTTGCGGGTGTAGGCGGCGGCAATCATCTGCCCCAAGGCGTCACTACTCTTGTGCACAAGCAGCCGCACGCCGTCGTACTTGCGCTCCACCCACAACGGCCACGTGATCCGCGCGAGGTCCACGGTGCCCGTCGCCTGCGCAGCCTGTCCCGGTGCAGGAAGGCTTGCTCCGGCAAGCTGCGGGGCGAGCGGCACGAGCGGCTTGAGATGCACCTCGCGCAAGCCCTCGGCTCCCTGCTGCTCGAGCCGTCGCGCCGTCTCGAAGACGTCCACAATGGCGAAGGCCTGCAACACCTGCTCCGGCTCCGCCTCGAAGCGCTGTGCAAGCACCTCGGCGAGTGTGCGCGTGTCGAGTTGATAACGGAAGTGGGTCTTGCGAAGGATCAGCGCACACAAGAAATACCGTTCCAGACGCCCCGCGCGCTCTAGCAACTCAAGCACCACCTCGCGGCGGTTGGCGTACTTGAGGCGGCGTAGATGCCGTAGGCCGTAAATTACCTCGAGCGCCGTCAACGGCGGCTCAGAGCGGCGCCGCTCGGTGAACTCGGCGGCGAGGCGTGCCACTTCGCCATGCCGCGGCAGCTTCTCGAGCACCTCGACCGAGGAACGCATGTCGACATGCGCAAGCGCCGAGATCAGCGTGTCGCGTCCCACCCACGGGCGCTTGCCTCCGAACGGGTCGCCGAGAGCGAGGCAAATTTTGTCGTAGAGCGTCAGGCCGACCTCGCGCTCAAGGAACTCGCTGATAAGCTGTGCGCGCTGCTCGCGACTCGGCGGCTCGTGCGGCCAGTCCAGGCGAAACAATTCGCCAATGCGCTGCGGCGTCATCCCGGAGAGCGGCAGAAACAACCCGTAACACAGCGAGAAAAACGGCAGCGAAGGGATCTCCTCGTCGCCTGTCTCCGGACGCTCGGCCAGTACTTCGGAAAGCGCCGCGCTAAGCAGTGGGCTAAGTTCGAGATACTTCGCCGGGCCTTCGAGCATCCGGGGATCCGCGGCAAGCGACCACGACTCCGGCTCCCGCTCGTAGCGAGTCATGCGCAACACCTCTTGCGCACGCCGCAGCCCGCTCATCAGGCCCTGTTTGCGGTACCAGCCGGCCACATCCTCGTCGCGAATGACTTTCATGCGGGCCCTCGAGGGAGTTCGTTTCGGCTTCCCCGAGCCCACCGACTGCGTTGGCGGGCTCCCATTCGTTCGCAGGGGAGGAAACAATTTAACAAAGCGAGGGCCCTCCCCGAGGTGTCTTTGTTCGTATGTCGAGGTGGGCGCTCTGGTATATGTGCCGCTTTCGCAAAACGCGCGGCCTCGGCAAGGCGTACACGCGTGGTTCCGTGGCTCGCCTCGCAGGTTACGCCTTGCGCTCGCCTCCAGAACGGAAAACTTGATGGCATTCGGGCTCGCGCCCTCCGCGCGCCTTGCGCCGTCGCTACACCTCGACCACGAGGCCGTCGTGTCCCGCTTGCACCTCAACACCGGGCAATTCGGCGGCAAGCGTCGCGGCAACGTTCGCCTGCGTCGAGTCGAAGAAGTGGTGCACGGTAATCAGCCGCTTCGGCTTCGCTTCCTCGGCGAGTCGCTGCACGTCGCGAATGGTCAGGTGCGGCGTACTCGTCTCGTGCTCGTGCGCACACTCCGCAATGAGCACGTCGACCTCGCGCACGAACGCCGGCAAGCGTTCAAGGTCCGGGCTCGTGTCGCCAGTGTAGCCAAGGCTCGCACCGGTGGTCATTTCCTCGACGCGGTAGGCGAGGCTCTCCGGCGTGTGTGGCACCTTGAGCGCGCGCAGCGTCACCCCCTCGGCAACCTCGTGCGACTCGCCGTCGGCGACTTCAAGAAACTCGACAGCAAACTCTTGCTGGAACAGCTTCGGCTCCAAAGCGGCGGCGATCCTTTCGAGATGCTGCGTAAGCCCGTGCGGCCCGACAAAGGTGAGCGGGCCGCGCGGCGTCGGCTTGCGGCCGTACTTGAAGGCGAACATCAACGTGGCCACGTCGCCGATGTGGTCGACATGGAAGTGGCTCAACAACTGATGCGTTTGCGCACGCCAGTCGAGGTGCGGATACCGCGTCGTCGCATAAACAGTGCCTGGACCCACGTCCATGCGTATCTGCGCCTCGCCCACTTCGAGCCAGTAGCCCGAAGGCAGCCGCGTCGCATCCGGAATGCAGGTACCCGAGCCGAGAATGGTCAGTCGCATGGGACCCCCCGATCAAAGAGGCCACGGTCGTTCGTGTTCAAACTCGAGGCGCGCGCCCCGCAGGTCCACGGGGACGCAAGCATCACGCAAGAGTTGTTGTTCGTTGCAATACCTCGTTGCCCTCGAGAGTCGGAATAAACCCAAGGGCCGCGGCCCGTGGGTTGCTTTGTTTGCATGTGTGCCGCCATGGGTGCGACCCACGGGCCGCAGCCCGGGGGCTTGAAATAACGGATCTCAATGCGCGGGCGGTTTAGTTCATGCTGGCGACAATGATGGTGAAGGCAATGGCGAGCACCGCAAGGACGGCCACCGAAACCAGCATGATGCGGTGGGCGCGCCGTTCGCGTTTCTTCTCCGCTTCCTTCTCTTTCTGCCGTTTGCTGACCGCGGCACGTGGTTTTGGTTTCGGCTTGGCGCGCCGCCGGTTCTTGGATGCCAGCATGGCCATGGCGCCCCTCCCATTCGTTGCGTCACACGCGTTTCGGGCGACTGCCTCGTGAAGGTCGACGGTGACCGCGTCGTTCAAGTAAGCAAAGCAGCCGTCATCTCTACGTCCGGTACGTAGGTGTATTGTACCTCGCGCATCTAGGCAAGCGCATTACTCCGTGCATCTCCAGTTTGTGGAACGGTTTTTTTCGCCGAACCCACGGAGTTTGCCCGTAGGTCGCGCCGGTACTCGGCTTCGGCGCACGGGCGACGTCCGTGGGCTTGTGTCCCTTGGAGATGCCCGACAACGACTCAGTCGCATTGCCACGACGCCTGCTGGCCTTTTGCGGGCATGCCCAGTACCCTGCGAACGTACCCGTTCCGTTTGTTTCGCCCCCGCCGCGCTTTTGTCATGCTCGAATCCGTCAAGCGCATCTGGCCCATTGTCGTCGAAGAGTTGCGCGCCACGGTGCGGGGCTTTGTCGACTTCTACCGCGGCTTCTTCGGCTACCTGATTCCGGAGCGCGCCGGGATACTGACGTGGTTGCCGGTCGTGCTTGTCGCCGCGGTGACCATTTTTTACGCGTATTGGGTCTCCATGCTGCCGGCGATGTACCAGAATGTCGCCTGGATTGTGCTCGGCGTTCTGGGGCTTGCTTATCTCGTGGCGTCCCTCGCGTATATTCGCAAGACCATCCCGCGGAGCTGGGCGGCGAGCAACATTGCCGCCTCACTCACGGTGGTCGTCTCGCTGATCATTGTGTTCGCCCACCCCGTGTTTCCCGGCTGGCTGAAGATTGTGGCGGCCGTCGCGGTGATGGTCGGGGCCATCCAAGTGGCGCGCAAGCGCATCCGTGAAAAGCGCACCGGCTCGGCGGAGCGGCGCGCCCAAGTGCGTGGCGCCATCATTGCCTTGATTCCGTTTTACCTG
>SKZP01000539.1 GCA_007127275.1 Planctomycetota bacterium | reverse complement strand
CGTGCCGACGCTGTGGATTGACTTGCACTCCACCTCCTCCGGCGGCGCCCCCTTCTGCGCCTGCTCCGACACGCTGCGCAATGTCGCCGTGGCCCGGGCGCTACCCATCCCGCTGATCCTCGGCCTCGAAGAGTGCCTCGACGGGGCCTTCCTCGGCTACCTCACCGACGTCGGTCACCGTTGCCTCGTCGTCGAAGGGGGCCAGCACAACGACCCGAGCACCGCCGACTTTCTCGAGTCGGCCGTATGGCTCGCACTCGTCGCGGCTCGCGTCATGTCCCGTTCCAAGCCCCTCGGCGCACGCTCCGTGCGGGAGCACCGTCGGCGACTCGCGGAGACGGCTACGGGGCTGCCGCGTGCCGTCGCAATTCGCTACCGCCACGCCATCACCGCCGAGGATGGCTTCCAAATGGCCCCGGGGCTGCGCAACTTTCAGCGCGTCGGCCGTGGCGTTCGTCTCGGCTCCGACCGTCACGGTGCCGTCTCCGCGCGGTACGCCGCTGCTCGTGTGCTGATGCCGCTTTACCAAGGCCTCGGCGAGGACGGCTTTTTTCTCTCGCACGACGTGAGCGCGGTGCAGCTCTGGCTCTCGAAGCTGCTACGCCGCACCACGCTCGACCGCTTGCTGTCGCGCCTGCTTCCCGGCGTCCAACGCGTCCACGGCCAGCGCGACCATCTCATGCTCGACACCGTCGACGAACACAACTGGCGCGCCCGCTTCCTGCGTCTCTTGGGCTACCGCCGCTGCTACAAAGATCCCGAGGTCGAAAACCGCCTCCACCTGCGCCGCCGCCAGCAAGATCAAGCCGCGCCACACCGGCCGTGGTAAATGCGACGAGCCACGAGTACGAGCCTCACCCACGGATTCAATCTCGACCGGCTACCAACCCGCCTGCGCATGGAGATCCGTACGTTCAAGCCCACGGGTCGCGGCCCACGGATCCCACGTTGACGGGTTCGACCCACGGGCCGCGGCTCCTACGCTTTTCCGGATTCCAAACGGCTGGTGCTTGAGTGATGTGCCGGGGCAATCTTCGGGTTGCCTGTGCAAGGCGAACGAAGTCGACGACAACGAAGCACCGTCGAGCGCAGTAGCTCGTCCCGAAGTCTGCGCCCTGGCACAACAGCAGGCATCCCCTCGGACGTCGCCTCGGGGCCGGGACCTGCGGAGGTAGTGCAAGCAGCCGGCAAGCCCGTGTGCCAGGTGGTCGTTCACCCACTTGCTGGCCGAGAAGCAGGCTCCGGAGCGCTGTTTACACGTCGATCTGCGCTTGCGGGGCGTTCTTTTGGATGAAGTGGTAGCGGGCGCGCACGTCGGTACCCATCAGCACGCTGAACATGTCCTCCGCTTCGAGGGCGTCCTCGACGGTGACCTTCTTCAGCGTGCGCGTCGCCGGGTCCATGGTCGTGTCACGCAACTCCGGCGCGTCCATTTCACCAAGACCCTTGTAGCGGATCACCTTGGTGATGCTTTCGCGGCCGAAGGTGCGAATGACGCGCAGCGCATTTTCCAACGAGTAGGCCGGCTGCACCTTGCCCGTGCCGGCGACAATGGCGTACGGTGCGGGCTCACCGGCGACGACCAGCGACTGAATGTTCTGCACGCTGATCATCTCTTTGGTGATGCCGTACTTGGCCCCGTAGGCGAGCAGGCGCTCGAGCACTTCGTGCGTGCGCTTCGCCCAGCGCTCGTCGATCTCCTCGATCTCGGGGCCGGTGTAGACCATGCGCTTTTCGGTCTTCTGCTCCTGGCCGTTTTCTTCGTCGTCGGCGGTCTCGACGGGGACCTCGACCTCTTCGGTGTGCTCCGCCTCGTAGGCCTCGCGCTCCGCGTCGTCGAACAGCAAGCGCGTCGTCAGCGACTCGACGACGCAGTACTTCGGCAGCTTGAGCTCGCCCCCTTCTTCACGGCAGGCGGAGAGGAAGCGCTCGATCGTGAGGTTGCGGCGATTGAGGTACTTCGCGCGTGCCTCGAGGTCGGCCATTCGCTCGGAGAGCTGTTTGAGGTCATTGCGCGGCAACTCGGTGACTTGCTCCTCGGAAAGCTCCTCGGCGCTGACCTCCTTCGGGGCGTCCGGCTTACGAATCCGCATGGTCGCCGATTCGAGTCCGAACTTGAGCCACTTCGCGTCCCGCTCCCGCTCGGTGTAAATGTACTCGCTCTTCGCCTTCTTGCCTTTGCCGTAGGCGAACTGGAACAGCGGCGGCAGCGCGATGTAGACGTGGCCCGCCTCGATCAACGGCCGCATCTGCCGGAACAGGAAGGTCAGCAGCAGGGTGCGGATGTGGGCGCCGTCGACGTCGGCATCCGTCATGATGATGATTTTGTCGTACTTGCGGTTGGCGACGTCGAACTCGATTTGTTTTTCGCCGATGCTCGCGCCGATGTGGTGGATCAACTCGTTGATCTCCCGGTGCCCGAGCATCTTGTGAATCTTCGCCTTCTCGACGTTGAGGATCTTGCCGCGCAACGGCAACAGCGCCTGGAAGACGGCGTCGCGGGCCGACTTCGCGGTGCCGCCGGCGGAGTCACCCTCGACGAGGAACAGCTCCGTTTTCGTGTTGTCCTTGAGACGGCACGGCGTGAGCTTCGAGTCGGTGAGGCTCTTGCCGGACTTCACCGCGTCGCGGGCCTTCTTCATCGCGTCGCGGATGCGGGCGGCCTGCTCGGCGATGGTGCGGATCTTCTTCGTGACGTCGGGGTTCTCTTCGAGGTAGTCGGAGAGCTTTTCGTTGACGAAGCGTTGCACAATGCCGTTGATCTTGCTGACGAGCTTCGCCTTGTCTTGCGAACTGAACTCCGGGCGGTCCACCTTCACGGCAATCACGCCGGTAAGCCCGTAGCGAAAGTCGTCGCCGCGCGGCTCGACGCTTTTCTTGTCGCTCTTCCCCTTTTTCTTCTTTGAGGCGGCGGGCGACTTTGCGTCGAGCTCGGCCAGCTCGTCGCTCTTCTTCTTCACCGAGTTGGTGATGCCCATCTGAAAGCCCTGCACGTGCGTGCCGCCGTCTTTGTTGAAGATGTTGTTCGTGTAGGCGGCAATGCGCTCGCGGTCGTGGTCGGTGTATTGAAAGGCACAGGAGATCTGCACCTCGTCGAGCTCGCCGGTGAGCTGAATCACCGGCGTGTGCGTCTTCGACTGCGTCGCGCCCTTTTTCGCCTTGCCTTTGCCTTTCCCCTTGGCCGCACCGTCCTCTTCCGCGGCGGCCTCCTCGCCGAGCTCTTCTGCCTCTTCCGCCGCGGCGGCTGCCTCTTCGTCGGCGAAGTCGGTGTCCGAGGCGGTCATGTCGGTCGGGTCGTGCTCGCCGGTCATCATCTTGATGTAGCCGGCGAGGCCGAGTTCGGAGTGGTGCACCTCGCGCTTCGGCTCGTCCTCGCTGCGCTCGTCGACAAGTTCAATGGTCAGCCCGGGGTTCAAGAAGGCGAGGTCGCGCATCCGCACGCTCATCTTCTTGAACTTGAAATCCTGCGAGCCGGGGATCAGGTTGCCGTCCTCGTCGGTGTCGCCGAACAGGTCGCGGTCCGGGCGGAAGCTGACGGTGGTGCCGGTGCGCTTCGTCTCGCTGACGACGGTGAGCGGCTCGGTGACATGGCCGCGCGAGAAGCGGATGCGGTGAATCTTGCCGTCACGGTGCACGTCGCACGTTAGCCACTCGGAAAGCGCGTTGACCGCGGTGGCGCCGATGCCGTGCAAGCCGCCGGAGCGCTTATACGCCGAGTCCTCGCCGCCGAACTTGCCGCCGGCGTGGAGCTTCGTAAAGACGAGCTGGACCGCGGGGACCCCTTCCTTTTTCGTATCCGTAACGGGGATGCCGGCACCGTCGTCGGCCACGCTGATGCTGCCGTCCTCGCGCAACGTCACGGTAATCTTGCTGCCGCGGCCCTGACCGAACTCGTCCACGGCGTTGTCGAGAATCTCGTTGACGAGGTGGTGCATGCCGTCGGAGCCGGTGCCGCCGATGTACATGCCGGGGTTTTTGCGAATCCCCTCGATGTCGCCCAGGTACTGGATATGTTCGGAGGTGTATTCCTGGTTGTTGCTCTTGGGCGTGGGTTTGGACGTTGCCATCTACTGTGGTCCTGGGGTTGTCGGCCGCGCTTCGCCATCCCGTGGAGCGTCCCCGCACAGGCGGCCGCCGCGGCACGCAAGTCAGATTCGATCGCGCTGTGACGAACCAACGAACGAAAGGCATCTACACCGGGCCGTTTCTCAGCGCGGCAGAGTGGCGAAACTCGCAATCAACGCCTTTCGTTTCGGCTTGTACGATAACATTCGGGTAGTGTTGGCGACAACCCCTTCCTCGCGCAAAAAGCCCGGTAAATCGGGGGATTACGCCGAATGGTCAAGCCGTACCATGGGGCTGTCGCGGCGAGGCCGTTCCGCAACGGTTCTTGCGCGTTCGCGGAGAAAAGTTGTTCAACGGAACCAACGTATCCAGAGCGGGCCCCTTTGCTTGCCCTCCGCCCCACGTTGGTGAACGCGGGATCTCTTGAGGCCCAACAAAAGCCGGATGCACTCATTCGCGGGTGGATGTGGGTGGTTCAAGGGGCGCAATCATGCTAGTAGGCCGCCAAGATTGTATCCGTGGGTGAGGCGGATGCCGCACGGACAGCCGGGCACGAGGTTCAACGAAGCGAAGCTGATGGGCAAGTCGTCGAAGAGTAAGCGCAAACTTAAAAAGCTCAAGCCGAAGCAACCTGCCGCCGGCGGCCCGGCGCCGGGCGCGCAACCGCCGCTGCAACAACCGCACCCGCAGCAAGCCGGGCCGCTTACGGAGAAAATCTTCGGGTACATCCGACTTGCGCCCGTCACCTCGACCATTCTTGCCATCAACGGGCTTGTATTCCTCGTCGGCGTAGTGTTCAGCCTGGAGCGCGAGATCCTGCTGTGGGGCGCGAGCGAACGCTCGGCCATCTGGGCGGGGGAGTACTGGCGCCTCTTCACGCCGGTCGTGCTGCATGCGGGGGTGTTTCACTGGCTCGTCAACACGTATGCGCTGTTTCTCATAGGCACCGTCGTCGAACGCGACCTCGGTCGCCTGCGTTACACGTTGCTTTACGTGGTCGCAGGCATGGCCGGCGTCGCCGTAAGCGTGCTCGGCAACGACGTGCTCTCGGTCGGGGCCTCCGGCGCCATTCTCGGGTTGTTCGGCGCGGCGCTGACGATCAAACTGTTCCAGCCGTACAGCTTGTTTGCGCGGGTCGAGTGGCGCTTCTTCCTAATCAACGGCGCGCTGCTCATTGGCATCACCGTGATGGGCTTTGCGGGGCTGCCCATTGATAACCTTGCGCACTTCGGCGGACTCGTCATGGGGCTCTTGCTTGGCAGCGTGCTTTCGCTCTCCCGTCATCCGAAGCAAACGCCGGGGCGCGTGAAGGTGTTGTGGGGACTTGCGGCGGTGTTGTTGTTGATTGCCGCGGGACTTTCCGCGGCGGCGACACAACGCTGGCCGGGGATGGGCTCGCGCATGGCGGTGGAGACACATGCCGACAACGCGGAGGCAGCAGCGGCGCATGGCGACTACGACGCTGTCCTCGAACAACTTGAACGAGCGGAGCAGTTTGGCGAGCTTGCGCCCGTATCCCTGTTCCAGCGGGCATACGCGCTGATACGTCTCGAACGAAGCGACGAGGCGGAAGCGGCGCTCGAGCCGTTGCTTACCCATCCGCAGGGCGAACACTACGGACGTTTCGCGCGCGGGATTCTGCGTGAGCAACAAGGCAAGCGAGAAGAAGCCGCCGAGGACCTCCGAACGGCCTTCGAACTCGCACCCACCGACTGGCCGCAGCGAGACGCCATACAACGCTACCTGGACGAGACCCGCCGCGCGCCAGGCGAGACGGAGCCGGACGAGTAGCGCAAGCGCTGCCACCCCGTGGCGCACACCGCCCAGACATTGTTGCTGTGACAAAGCCGGCTGTACCTCTAGTAGTCCGTCAAGATTGAGTCCGTGGGT
>SKZP01000424.1 GCA_007127275.1 Planctomycetota bacterium | reverse complement strand
TTCTGGGTGGACAATTTTCTCGACTTTCCGGTCGGTGCGTCGCTGAACCTTGCCTCGTTGGATACGAAGCAAGGGGAGTGGTCCACGCTCGAGGAGTCGGTGGAGGTGCTGCGCGTGCGCGGGATCAGCGACGACCGCGCCGACTTGGACGTCGACGGCTCGGGAGGCGCCGCCAGCCCGGCGCAATATGCCGCCCGCGGCATCACCGACGCGGAGCGCGAACAGATTGCCGCACGGTTCAGCACCGGCGACACGTTCATGCGGGCACGCCTGCCGTACTTCTCCTACTTCACCATGGGTGCCCCCGTGCAGACCCCCGCGGCGCCGCAGCCCGACGTGCACCGCCCCCACGTAGATCTCGACGAGCCGGGCCCGGATACGCTCACGCAGTCGTTGCCGCTCGCCGGCTCTGGAGAACGGTTGCATTACAACTCCGCACGCATGCTGGGGTACGAGCGCTCGCGCACCGTCTCGCTCGAGGTGGTCGGTTCAAGCGTCCCGGCGAACATCCAACGGGCCGTCGTGCGCATCTCCGTCGCCGGTCGCGTCTTCGAAGAAACCATTGAGGGTGCGCAACTCACACCGCATCACACCGTCGAGTGGACCTGGGACGGCATGAATGTCGACAACCGCCGGGTCGTCGGCGCGCAATCCGCTACTGTGACCGTCGTTCATCACTTTCCCGGCGAGTTTCTCGACGCTGCGACCGGCTTGCCAATTGGTGCCGCGAGCGTCCCCGTTCCGGTGTCGCGCGAGTTCACCGTGCAACTCGGCGGCCTCGACCCGCGCGGTATTCTCAGCGGCGGCTGGACGCTGACCAACCATCACCGGCTCGACCCGGCCGGCGTGCTACACCTCGGCGACGGCCGGCGGCGTACCTTGACCGCGACCGACGATCCCGGCGACCCGCGGGGGATGCACGTGGAACGCTACGTCGGCGACCTGCCGGTGGACGGCCATCAGGCGGTCGAGGCGCCGGTCAGTTATCCCTCCTTCGTTTCCGTGCAGCCGGGCACCGGCGGCAACACCTTCGTCGTCACGGATTACTCCACGTCCTCGGTCCGCAAGGTGGAAAACGGCGTCATGAGCATGGTGGCCGGCACTGGGGACTTCGGTTTCGGCGGTGACGGCGGCGAGGCCACGCAAGCACGTTTGGCCGCGCCACTGGCCGCAGTGATCGCCTCCGACGGCACCGTCTACATCTCCGACACCGGCAACAGCCGCATTCGCCGTGTCGACCCGAGCACCGGAATCATCACGACCGTCGGCGGCACCGGAGAGCTCGTGCACCCCTCGGGGATTCACCTCGACGAGGCGAACAACCGCCTGCTGGTTGCCGACACCCGCCGTCACTTTCTTCGCGCGCTCGACCTCGGCACCGGCGACTTTTCCACGTTGATCGGCTCCGGCGAGGGCTTCAACGAGAACAGCGTGCCGCGCGACGCTCTAGAGGTAAATCTTTCCGCCCCCGGCGGCGTCACCACCCTCTCCGACGGCACGGTCGTCGTCTCCGACACGTTCAACAACCGCGTGCTCTGGCTCGACGGCAACACGGTGCGCCTCGTGCACACCTTCAACTTCCCCGTGGGGCTCTCCGTCGACCCCGGCACCGCCGGTGACCGCAGCGACGACAAACTCTACGTCGCCGAGGCCGACCCGCGCCAGGGGCGCCTCTGGGAGGTGACCAATCCGACGAGTTCGAACCGCACCGTGCGCCTGATTGCCGGCGGCAGCGGGCAGATCTCGCCTCACGACTCCGGCAGCGACGCCGCGGCGACGGACATGTACCCCGTCGGCGTGGCGCACGCTGGCGGCGACGCCGTGCTCGTCGCCGACAACTTCGCGAACCGCGTGCGTCGCGTCGACACGTCGTCGCTCGCCTTCACCACCGTCGCCGGGACCGGCAACGCCGAATCCCGCCCCAGTGACCTTGACGTATTGCCCACGGGGGAGGTGCTGTATCCGGATTGGCTCGACTACCGCGTCTACCGCACCGAAACGGACAACGACGAGCGCCACTCGGTGCGACACGCCGGCACGGGAATTGCCGCCGCCTTCGAGCCGGCCTCCTTCGAGCAGGAGACGCAACTCCTGCCCATCTTCGGCGCCTACGGCGGCGACGGCGAGCATGCGCTGCTCGCGCGGATGCAGGGCCCGACCGGCGTGGCCCGCAGCGCCAGCGGCCGCGTCTTCATTGCCGACCGCGAGAATCACCGCGTGCGAATGATTGACCACGACGGCCGCATTCATACCGTCGCGGGCGACGGCACCGCCGGGACCGGGTTGATGCAACTCGACCGGCCCACCGACGTGCTCGTTGCGGGCGGCTCGCTGTTCGTCACCGACAGCGGCAACAACCGCATCCTCGAATTCCAGATCTCCGGTCTCACCGTTCCCGCCCAGGGGACGCTCAGTGCGCCGCTCTCCCCCGTGCGCCAAGTCGGTCAGACCGGCGTGGCGGGGGACAATACCGACGACGTCGCGCTGGCTCAGGCGAGCTTCAACCGCCCCGAGCGGCTCGCCCGGCGCCCCGGCGGCGGCCTTTACGTCTCCGACGCCGGCACCCACCGCGTGCTCGAAGTCAGCTTCAGCGCCCAGCGCGTGCGGCGCATTGCCGGCAACGGCTCGGCCGGATTTTCCGGTGACGGCGGCGCGGCGACGGCGGCGCAGTTGCAGGACCCGCGCGGCATGGTCGTTCATAACGACGCGCTGTTCATTGCCGACGCGGGCAACCACCGTATCCGTGTGGTCACCTTCGGCGGTGCGACCTCGATCATCCGCACCGTTGCCGGTAGCGGTGTCGCCGACTCACAGCCGGCCGAGGGCTCGCCGTTGAACGTCGCGCTCGACTCGCCGGAGTCGCTCGCGGTGTCGCCGCAGGGTCACTTGTTGATTGCCGACACCGGCAACCGGCGCGTGCTGCGGATGCTGCCGCAAACCGAAGCCGAGGCCGAGGTCGTGCACATCACCTCCAGCGACGGCACGGAAGTCTACGAGTTCGACGCGGTCAGCGGCCGTCACCTGCGGACGCTGCACGCGCTCACCGGCGCGGTGATCCGCAGCTTCTCCTACGACAACGGCCGCCTCGTCGAGGTCGAGGTTCGCGAGTCCGCCACGCAGTTGACGCTGCAGTACGACGGCAACAACCGGCTCGAATCCATCACCGCCGGCGGCGCGAGCACCGAGACCAGCGTCGACGCCAACGCGAACCTGTTACGGCAACTCGGCTACAACAACGGGCCGACCCGCACGAATCTCGACTACGACGGCGCCAGCGGGCTGCTCTCCGAACTGCAAGACACGGTGCGCGCGAGTACGGCCCGCTTCGACTACACGACACACGGCGCGCTCGAGGAAATCATTGACCGCGAGAACGAGCGGACCACGTTCGCTCGCCAGAGCCTCCCTCCCTCGGCAACCCGCATCTCCGGCTTCACCGTCACGCGAACCGGCCCCGCTCCGGGAGGCACTGCCGACCGTGTCGAGTGGGAATACACCCGCGAGGAACTGGCCGCACCACGACGCACGCGCCACACCTGGGAGGTTCACGGCCAGGAAACCGTCGTCGAGCAAGAGGTGCTCTCCGGCGGGCAGATGCGCGTACGCCTGGTTCGCCCCGGAGGAGAAGAGATCACCGAGACACTGGTTCGCGACGAACGGCTGCCGTTCCACTGGCGCCTCGTCCTGCGTGAGATTCAGGCGGAGGGAACCTCGAGCCCGGACTACGTCGAGGAGTACTCACGCAGTGTCGACTGGGACGGCGAGGATCCGTTCAGCCTCGTCGAGCAACTCGACACGGTCACACTCGACGGCCGCACCTGGGAGCAACACTTTCTCGCCCCGGGGCAGCTTACGCGGATCACGCCCGAGGGGCGCACGCGGGAGTTGCATGTCGACGCCGAGGGGCGCCTCGAACGGTTCGTCACACCCGACGGCCTCGACGTCGACGTTACCTACGACGCCGACCACAGGATTGCGAGCCTCGTCAGCGGCGGCCGCACGCAAAGCCTGAGCGCGGGCGCGCAGGGCTACCTCGACACCCTCACCAATGCCGAGGGGAACGTGATCGGCTTCGACGTCGACGACCTCGGCCGGGCCACACAAGTCGCATTGCCGTTCGGCACAACGAGCACGAGTATCCTGATTGCGCCGCCGGAGAACGACCCGAACGGCGTGGGGCTTGTCACCGTCGACGGCAACGACTGGCAGGTGCACACCACCGTTCGCGACCAACTCTCCCAGCTTGTCTCCCCCACCTCGGCCGGTATCCAACACGTGTACCGCAACGACGGCCTGCTCGCCGAGATTGAGCGAACGGCGCAGGCCTCACTGTCGCTGGACTACGACGGCGCCGGCCGGCTCGTTGAGGCGCACGACTCGGTAAGCGGCACCTACGCGTTCGACTACGACGCCGCCGGCCGCCTTGAAGCCGTCGGCGAAACCGGCGTCGGTGCGGGCCAGGAACTGGAGCTCGAATGGAACGGCGACCGACTTGCGGCTGCGCAATTCGCTGGCGCGGCTACCGGAAGCCTGTTCTTCGACTACGAATTCGCCACGCGCCGACTCGCAAGCACGAACGTCTTCGGCGCAACGGCCACCTACAGCTACGACGACGACGGAATGCTCACCCAGATGCTGCTGCTCGCCGGGGTGTTCTCGTTGGACCGCGACGCCAACAGCGGCCGAATCTCCCAGACGCAACTCGGCTCGGCGCGCACGACGCATGACTACAACGCCCACGGCGAGATCAGCGGACTCCTCGCCGAGGAAGTCGGCGGCCCCGCGCACTTCGAAGTCAGCGGCCTCGCCCGCAACGGCCTCGGGCAGGTCACCGCGGCGACGGTCACCGGCGACGGTAGCGTCACCTACACCTACGACAGCCGCGGCCACTTGCTCACAGCACCCGGCGTGACGCTCGACGTCGACGCCAACGGCAACCTCGTCGAGATCCGCGGCGAAACGGCGACGTACAACGAAAACGACGAGATTGTCTCGCTCAACAGCTACACGTTCGCGCACGACGCCGGCGGCCGTCGCACCGGCGTCACCGACGGAGTCGACACATTGAGCTACGCGTTCGACGGTCGCGACCACCTCGTTGCCGTGACGGACACGGCACTCGACGAGACGCAGTTCGTCTACGACGGCCTTGGCCGCATCACCCGCATCCTCGAAAACGGCACGCCGCAACGGGGCTTCCTTTACGACGACCGCGGCCGCCTCGTCGCCGAATTGGATGCGGCGAACGACGTCGTCGCCCGCTACTTTTACGCCGACGACGGGCCGCGTCCGGCGCTGATGCTGCGCGGCGGCGAGGTCTACCGCCTCGTCTGGGATCATGCGCACAACCTGCGCGCCGTGCTCGCCGACGACGGCTCGCTCGCCCAGCGCCTCGACTACGACGCGCTCGGTCGTGTGACCAACGACACCAACCCCGGCTTCACACCGTTCGGCTTCAAAGGTGGCCTGCGCCTCACCGGCACGGTACTCGAGCCTGGCGCGGACCTCGTCGCCTTTTCGCAACAGCCGGTCACGACGCGTCCGGACGCGCTCCGGCTTACCGCAACGCGCATCTACGACCCGCACACCGGCCGCTACCTCACTCGACACCCGTTCGCCTTCGAAGGCCTGAGTGCCAACCTCTACGCATTCGCGAACAACGACTTCATCAACGGCGACGAGCCACGCGGCTACGGCGAGCCGAGCCTTGCGCCGACGGGGCATACCGAGGTGGACGGGCCGCTTTCCGACGGACGGCTGCTTGAGCGCTTCGTGCCGCGACGCTGGCTTGCCCCGGGCATGCGCGAGGCACTGCCGCATCTGCGCCCGACGTTGTGGGGAACCCGTGCGGCCGCCCGCAGCGAGTTCGCCAAGGCGCCGGCGCCGCCGCGCCAGTTCCCGCACATCTTGCCGCGCGGCCATTGATCGCGGCACGCCGCCTTTCAAAACCACGAACGTCGCACGAATGAAGAGTTCAACCCCGCAGAGCGCACCCATG